>NZ_LYTM01000005.1:0-196202 GCF_001672445.1 Mesorhizobium sp. WSM3873
CGGTCCTGGCGCGCCACAACCACCGCCTCACGCACCCAGGCATGCTCGCAAAGCCGCGCCGCGATCTCGCCCGGCTCGATGCGGAAGCCGCGGATCTTCACCTGCTCGTCGTTGCGGCCCAAAAACTCCAGATTGCCGTCCGGCAGATAACGCCCCAGGTCGCCAGTCTTATACAGCCGGTCGCCCTCCACAAACGGGCTGGCGATGAATCGCTCGGCCGTCAGCTCGGGCCGGTTCAGGTAGCCACGCGCAACGCCTGCGCCGCCAATGTAAAGCTCGCCCACCGCCCCGAACGGCACAGGCGCGCCATGGCCGTCAAGCAGGTACACCCGCGTGTTCGCTATCGGACGGCCAAGGGGAGGCAATTGGGGCCAACATGATGGGTCAGCTGCAAGCCGGTGCTCGGCAATGACGTTGATTTCTGTCGACCCGTATTGATTGATCAATCTCGCCTTTGGATGTGCTTCGAAGAACGCCTTAAGCCCTGGAGTAGCCTGCAGTTGCTCACCCGCTGTATAGATCTCACTTAGAGAGGGCAGTTGCACTTGCTGCCCGCCCCAGACCTCCGCAAAATGGTTCAATGCTACGAATGGAAGGAAAAGCCGCTCGATCGCCTCCCCCTTCACGAACTCGAGCAAGTCGGAGAAGTCCTTGCGGGTTTCTTCCCGCAAGAGCACGAGCAGTCCACCCTCCTTCCAGCAAATGAACAATTCCTGGGAGGACACATCGAAGTTCAGGGTCGCGAATTGAAGTGTGCAAAGTTTTGACGTGCCAACCCCCGCGAGCGAGTTCACAAGCGACCCGTGGGACATTTCGACGCCCTTTGGCGTTCCGGTAGAGCCTGAAGTGTAGATTACATAGGCGAGATGGCGTGATGTGAGGCCAAGCGTGCGCGGGTCCGGGTCCGAAGGCGCGCGCTCGGCCCAGGCCGGGGTGGCCGTATCCAGATCGACCACCGTCACATCGGTCAGCACCTCGGGGCCGAGTGCTGCGCGTCCGGCCCCGTCGCAAACTAGCAGCCGCGGCGCGGCATCGTCCACAACCTGCCGCAGCCGCGCGCTGGGATAGGCCGGGTCCAGCGGTAGATAGGCGCCGCCCGCCTTGAGGATCGCCAAAACCCCCACCACCATCGCCAGGCTGCGCTCCAGGCAGATCGCCACCGGCTGATCCGGCTTGACCCCAAGGGCGATCAGATGATGGGCCAGTCGGTTGGCCCGCGCGTTGAGCTCGCCGTAGCTCAGGCGCTCGTCGTCACAGACCACCGCCGCCGCCTCCGGCGCTTGGCGCACCTGCGCCTCGAACAACTCATGGATGCATCGGTTCGAACGATAATCGGCCGCCGTCCGGTTCAGATTCTCCAGCAGATAGGTGCGCTCGGCGGCCGGCAGGATATCGATGCGGCCGACCGGCTGCCCCGCATCGGCCATCACGCCACACAACAATGTTTGCAAATGCTGCGTCATACGGTCGATCTGCGTCGGTGCCAATCGACTTGCATCAAAGTGCCATCGAAAGCTCCCATCCAGAGTGCAAAGCTCGAATGTCAGCAAATCACCGGACAGGGTTGTCTCAGAACTCGCGTTCGAAGCTAGATCGCTAGCGGCAGAACAGCTATCTGCTGTAATCGTAATGCCAATCGACCAGGGCTGGTGTGATCGTAGTGCCTCCACACCTCGCAATGTCGGGCAGCGCGCGATAAGATCCCGCGCGAAGCTGCCGTGCTCCGTCAGCCGAGCGAATTCGGCCACCACCGCCCCGCGCACTTCCTCAAAATTATGTGCAAGATCAATGGTAACTTCGATCGGCACGACAGAGGCGATAAGCATCTCCACCGCTTTCGAACTGGCCTGCCATCTATCCCATGCAGGCGTGCATCCCAGTTGAAGCTCTGCTTCTCCCGTGATGCGGGCGAGATAGATCAGCCAAGCCGTTACCAAGTATTCCGTGCGATCGAATGGCGACAGCTTGGCCAAAGCACTTGGAATGACGCCCGAACTCGACTGCCATCTGGGCGGCGTCTTAGCCACGGACGACGACACGAAGGGAAGCTGCGATGTTTTAAACTGCTCTAGCCGCTGTCGCCAAAAATACTCTGAAGGGGCCAGCTTCTCATGGGCGGCAGTTATGCTCCGCACCTCATCATCGCTTAATATCGGAAGGCGACCACCTTCATCAAGATTGCAGTGTCCCGCCAAGCTCCCTCCGTCACCAATACCGTCGCCGACAGTATCGCAGTTGCCACCGTTCCCTCGTCTGAGTTTCCGGTGAGCGTGGTCAGCGGACGACTTCTCCTCAGTCCGTGCTTTTTTTAGAGGATCACGCATGCATCGTGCCAAAGGCGAAATCGTTCGCAATGAACATGATAGCAAGAACACTGCTATGTGGCTTATCCGACATCGCCGGACATCGTACCTTTGAGCGCGCTTTCAATCGGCACAAGCCTTCCAGAATCTCCCCGATGTGTTCGCCGAAGCAAGCGGAGCCTGGAACATATCACTGTCCCCGCTTGCGGCCGCGTAGGTAGGGACCCTTCGTCGAAAGCCCCCGTTTACAATGAAGACCAATGAGAAAGCGGAGCCGATGTGAACGAGATAACAAACAATTTTTCCGCTGAGGTCGGCGGAATGCGATGCGGATGGTGTTGGGTCGCTAAGGTGGATGTTCCTCGCATTGAGCGGCGGTTTGATATCTGTCGTTGGTTTATTTTGTTCAATATGCCGAGCCTGCCGGGTCGTTGAGACTGTGGCGCTCGGTTCCGTTGAGGGGCGGGTTGAAGATACTTACGAGGATCAGGTCCTTGTCTCGGCCCCCGCGCAGAAGATGCTTGTCATGCTTATCAAGCACATAGATGTCGCCCTTGCCAATGGGGAAGACATTCCCGTCCATGTCCTCGACCTCGCCCTCTCCGGCGATGCAGTAGCAGGCTTCGAGATGATTACGGTATTGCAGAAGCGAGACCGTGTTAGCGCGCACCACGGTGTGGCAGATGCTAAAACCCATGCCGTCCTTCTCGGTCAGAAGGCGGTGGCTAGTACCATTGCCCCAATCGACGAAGTGATCGGTCGCTTCAACATCCTGCAGGCTACGCACAATCATAGCACTATCCCCTTTTGTATTCCGCAGCCGAGCCGGAAGTAGGGCGCGTACTACCGTGATGTTGCCACTTCTGCGCGGTACTGCCGCCTGCGTTGCATGTTTCAGAATGCCCTACCGGCCACATAAAGTGTTTTCGGTCGCAAATCTGGCAAGTTGTTTCCTTCCTTCGCTGTGCCTCGCCACACGAATACAACTCCGCAGCCTGTTACGGAGCAAATCTCGTGCCACCCTGGTAGAGAAAGGGGATAGAAATTGGGGCTGTTTTTTCAGATAATTAGAGAGTGGAAGGATTAGCAGGGCAGCGAAGCCAATCTTACAAAGGACTTGCGGCACATCGATTACGTTCAAATGAATAAGTTGCTGCCCTGCGAGGTCGTTTCAGCGCATCTCGAGTGGTGGGTCGGCAAGACAATGGGGAACGGGAATGATCGCAGGCGTAAAGGGACGGCTTTGGGGCCGGAAGCTTCGGGCCGGGAAAACCGGACCCAAGTTGGGCGCAAGCATTGTTGGCCTCCGCCCGGTCAGGCATTCACCGGCTCGGAAAATGCCAATTGATTCTGCTCAACCGCGGCATGCCTAAACGGCCACCTGCGTCCCGATCTCGACGACACGTCCGGTTGGGATCTGGAAATACTCCGTCGCATCGGCCGCCGAGCGCGCCAGGCCGATGAACAGCCTGTCCTGCCAGACCGGCATTCCGGAATTGGGCGATGCCTTGAGCGAGCGCCGCGACAGGAAGAAGGATGTCGTCATGATGTCGAACTTCCAGCCCTGCTTGCGGCAGATCGCCAGCGCGCGCGGAATGTTAGGCTGCTCCATGTAGCCGAAGGTCAGCGTCACCCGCATGAACAGCTCGTTGACCGTCTCCATCTTGACGCGCTCGCTGTCGGGCACGACCGGCTGCGGTGCCGTCACCACCGAAAGGATGACATTCTGCTCGTGCAGCACCTTGTAGTGCTTGAGGCTGTGCATCAGCGCGGTCGGCGCGCTCAGTGGATCGCTGGTCAGGAACACCGCGGTGCCCGACACCAGATGCGGCTTCTTCTTCAGCAGGTTGCCGGCAAGGAAATCCAGCGGGATCTCGTTCCGGCGCGTCTTTTCGAACAAATAGCGGGTGCCGCGGATCCAGGTCCACATGGTGAGCACAATAACTGCGGCAATGGCAAGCGAGGACCAGCCCCCTTCAAACACCTTGACTATGTTGGCGGCAAAGAAGCCGGTATCGACGAAGGCGAACACCGCCATCAAGGCGACCGCGACGCCGAGCGGCCACTTCCAGATGCGCGTCATCACAACAAAAAGCAGTATATTCGTCACCAGCATGTTGCCGGTCACCGAAATACCGTAGGCCGAGGCCAGTCTGCTCGATTCACCGAAGCCGACCACCAGCAGCATCACCACCAGCGCCAGCAGCAGGTTGACGCGCGGCAGGTAGATTTGGCCCGACTGTTTTTCCGACGTATGCAGGATCACGAAACGCGGCAGCATGTTGAGCTGCACCGCTTGTCTGGTCAGCGAGAAGGCGCCGGAGATCACCGCCTGGCTGGCGATCACGGTCGCCGCCGTCGCCAGCACCACCATCGGGATAAGCATCCAGCCTTCGTTCATCTCGAAGAAGGGATGACCGACGACACCGCCATTCGCCAGCACGAAGGCGCCTTGCCCGACATAGTTGAGCAACAGGCAAGGAAACACGATTGCCAGCCAGGCAAGCACGATCGGCTTGCGCCCGAAATGGCCGAGGTCGGCATAGAGCGCCTCAGCGCCGGTGACGGCGAGAAAAACCGCACCAACCGTGACGAAGGCGACTTCGGGCGAGTTGACCAGGAACGACACGATGTAATGCGGGCTGATTGCTAGCAGGATTTCCGGGTCGTCCATGATGTGGTTGAAGCCGGAAAGGCCGATGGCCAGGAACCACAGCGCGGTAACGGGCCCGAACACCAATCCTACGCCGCCGGTGCCAAACCGCTGTACCGCAAACACGATCGCCAGGATGGCCAGTGTCAGCGGCACCACATAGGGCTGGAATGTCGGCGTGACGACATTCATACCTTCGACCGCCGACAGTACCGAGATTGCCGGCGTAATGACTGCGTCGCCGAAAAAAAGCGCCGCGCCGACGATGCCGATGCCGAGGATCACCGCCGAGCGGGTCGGGAAACGGTTGCGCGCCAGCGCCATAAGCGACAGCACTCCGCCCTCGCCTCGATTGTCGGCGCGGAGCACGAACATGATGTATTTGATCGTCACGGTGATCGTCAGCGACCAGATGATCAGCGACAGCACGCCGAGGATGTCGCCACGGTTGGCGACGTTGCCACCGGCTGATGCATGCAACGCCTCGCGGAATGCATAGATCGGGCTGGTGCCGATATCGCCGTAAACGACACCGAGTGCGCCCAGCATCAGCACCTTGGTGCTGTGCTGCTCGACCTCAGAATGGCTCGATTGTTCGACAGGTTCTGCCTCGTTACCAGCATTGGTAAGGGCCATGGACGACACTCCGATAAGCGCGCGGTGCTCTACGCTTGTTGCACTGCAATATCAAGTCCCGCAACGTAATGTCTGCCGGCATCGCCTGTCGTTGCTCGCCTTGGCAGACTCGCCAGCCCGAAGCCCTACCGACGAGCAATAGCGCACCGGCAGAACCCTCAGCGCCCAGATCAATGAATGGTTCTCGGCCACAGTGCCCCCCGCGATGCGACCGATGGCGACCAGGGTGTCGGGGCGCACAAGGATGGCGGTTTCCTGATGCCGTTGCTCCAGTGTGATCGCACCGTTGCTGCGCAAGCCATTTACATGCTCGATCCTAGCGAGACGTGGCCAATTCGAACGCAGGGCCAAGCCGCTCACCGGCCGCACTTTGCGGCGCAGATAACGATTCGATCGTCCGCATTCCTCTGTCTTTCCAGGAGACGGCGTGGACATCATGCCGTTCCTCACCGAACCCGCCCCATCCTGGGACAGGAAAGCAGACGAATTGCTGGCAAAACGGTTCGCCGCAGGCCCTGCGTCGGGCGCGGAGCAACTCCAGGCGGTGACCATTCCCGAATAGCCGCCGCCGATGACGATGACGATGATGGAACCTTCAGCCAAGGCAGCTCAATTCGAATCGTTGTGAGCGACCCGCTTCGGACCCCATTCGATTGCCGGACCAGACATGCGTTGACGGGCAGTATTCTGAGGGTGTTTGCGCACATGTTCATGGTGGCCACAATGGAGATCGCCTCAGAAGCGGCGCCCATTCGGAAGCATTAGAACCTCCGCGAAGCTTCCTGCGCCGTTGGCATGAGTCTTGATGTTCTCATTTTGCACGGCGGCGATCTGCCTTCCGGCAGTCGACCTTGACTGATCTTCATGTATTATAAGGAGAAAACGATGAATACCGATATGTCTGTATATGGCGTGACCGAGCTAACGCGGGAAGAGGCATCCTCAACTTCTGGCGGGTGGCTTCTCTGGGCATTGTCTGGAGCTTTTAGCGTCGCAGTCATAATCGCTGGCATTCTAGAACTAACAAAGAAAAAGTCATAGGCCTACTACTGGTCACTAGCTGGGCTAGGGGAACAATATCTTACCTCCCCTGACGTATCCATCTACAATGGAGAGAGCATCCTTTCCAGACGGCCAGAACGATCTTTGGTCATCTTTGTCGGTTTTGTCGAGTTCGTGACACTGTGCTGTTCGCCCCGATGTGCAGCCCCGCTCACCACTAAGCCGTTGAAACAAAATGCATGAGCGCTGTTTTGCGGTTTCCTGTGCAGTTGGCACGACCTTTGATGATCTCGTTGTGCGGCGGCACACGCTGCTACGGTGCATTATTACTTCATCCTGTGATTTCGAGCTCTAGGAAAGGAGAAAAAATGAAGACCAATATGCAAGCCTGTGGTGTGACCGAGTTAACGCGCGAAGAAGCATGTGCAACGTCCGGAGTGTGGTGGTTCTGGGCAGCGGTGGCAGGATTTGGCGCAGTTGCTGCGTTAGGACTGGCTATAGCAGCCTTGGAAAGATACCTTAAGCATCATTAAGACGATCGACAATATTCGCAACTGCATGGGGTTAGCCTCGGTCACCTCCAGGCAGGTGTCGTCTGGTTTGTCGCATAAGCCGACGCACTCTCAGTTGGGTTGGGAATAAGCTACAGAACGCCTTTTTGGCCGGAGCTGTCTCCACGATCAAGATCTCCGGCATGGAGAGCTTCGCGAACTTCAAGGTGGAGACCCGCTTCATCAAGATGCTGCATTTCGTCTACAGCTCCGGCCTGATCTCGATCTTTGGAGACAGTACCTCGACTTTCCTCGCAATTGTATTCACCATCGTGCTGCTGTGGTTCGTAACGACGCTTGCCCTCGATCAAACCGTCACGCCCGGCGAATTACTGTCCTGCTACACCTTGCTGGGCTATGTCACCCGGCCGGTTGCCAGTCTGATCCAGACCAACCGAATCGTTCAGGATGCTTTTATCGCGGCGGATCGCCTGTTCGAGATCTTCGACCTGGAGCCGGAAAGCGGTGGCGGCATCAATGCCGACAAATCCGACATTGGCGACATCCACCTGGAGAAGGTCACGTTCCGCCATGGTAGCCAGCTCGAGCTTTTCGAGGATCTTAGCGTCACCTTCCGTCGGGGGGAAATGACAGCGGTGGTGGGGGAAAGCGGCTCGGGCAAGAGCACCCTTGCGGCGCTGCTGCAGAATGTCTACCCGCTTGAGGGTGGACACATACGGATAGGCCGCTATGCGCGCCGTGAAGAAACCCGCCGCGACCACACGGCCCGCTTGATGGTGTATCTGGGTACGAGAAGCGCGACAGGGCAAGACCATCGAGCCGCTCTATTGGCTGCGATTCAAACGGCCACGATCTCCGACGACGGTGCTGCGATAGCCAGTTCCCTTGTCGCCACGTTTCGTGAACGTGGGTCTCTTCTGCCCGCCATCGACACGATCGAACGCATTGGTCTTGCCGCCCGCGCCATTGCTCGTCGACGGGCAGAAAGAGCGCTGATCGAAGAAATCTCGGTCGATACGCTTCAATCATTGGATAGGCTGTTGGAGGTTGATCCGGCGATCGGCCAAACCCGCTTTCATTGGCTGCGCTCGGCACCCGAAGCGCCAGGTGCGTCAAACCTGGTCGGGCCGACAGAACGCATTGCCTTCCTGCGCAAGCTGGAAATCGACGCGAAATTGCAAGCGCATATCATCTGGACGGTGGGACCAGATGATCCGTGAGGGTAACGCCACGCCGGCATGGCTGGCCAGCGATTTCAATGCGAGTCGCCGGCACGTTTTGATCGTGGCGCAGGTTATCAAGCTCGGCCAGAAGCTCACCAACCATGCAGTGTCGATGTTTATCAAGCTGATGGGTCGGCTGTTCTCGCAAGCCAATAATCGCAAGAAGCAGCGACACATGGACTGCAGACCGAACACCGCTAAAGCCCTGCGCATGTTCCTCGACACGATCACTGCCCTGCAGTCCGCCAACGACTATGGTCGGAACGCGTTGGAGGTTCTAGATCAGAAAATTGGATGGCATCGGCTGCTCCGGATCAAGCCTGAGCTCGAATCGATGGTCGAGGACAACGAGGCGTCGCCCTTGGCCTTGGCGGCCGAGCAATATGCAACCGTAAGCAAATATGCCGGCGCGTTTTTGCAGGCGTTCACGTTCCAATCGACGCGGCGACACGATCCCCTTCTCGCAGCAGTTTCACTGCTGAAACGGCTCTATGCCGAGAAGCGGCGGGCACTTCCGGATCGCGTCCCGGTCACCAACCTCAGCCAAGCCCATCGAAGGCTCATCTTCGGACGGGAGAACGCGATCTGCGGCCAGTAGGCCCCAGCCGCCACGCAGGCGGAGACCTCTTCGGCTGCCCGGCGGAACGCATTCCTCAGGGAGGCGCCCTGCCGATCGTAGAAAGCAGCTCTCATTCTCGGTCTCCTGACATTTGCCAATGACCAAAGGGATATCGATGGCACAAGTGTTCTTGCAAGTAGGCAATATTTTTGCCTATAGGTGTATAATGTAGATCCTTGGAGCTTCGCCTATAACTGTGCGGCGGAGGTGATGGTCGACGTGGCCGGCGGAAAGTGGAAACCGCTGATCATCTACGAACTCCTCAACGGCCCCCGACGTTTTGGTGAACTCCTGTCGCTTGGCAGTTAATTATGAGAATGGCTTTTCAACGATTTCAATGAGATTGTCGCGCACTTGATTTGAGAATGTGCACTTAACTTGATAATCGAGCAGGGTCATTGGCATTTAATGTGAGAAATCAGCGTCAGCAACGTGGCGGCGTTCACTTTGCTAAGGACGGCGGATGAACTTCAAAGAATGCACGGCCTTCGCGCTAATACGATGGCAGTTACATTGAGAACCCGAGCCTACGCCATTCTCACAATTAACAGCACAACATGACTGAAACGACCGCATTCTCGCAATTAACTGCCAAGCGACATCTGGAATCAGCACGGCAGATTGAGCAGGACATCAACACCCATTCCTAGTCGCCCGGCCACGTCGCCGGGGCATCATCAAGGCGTTGTCGAGCCGGGCAATTGGCATTTAATGTGAGAAGCAGTGTCGGCAACGCAGCGGTATCGAATTTACTCAAGACGGCGCATGAAATTCAATTCATGACCTTCACGTTGATGCGGCTGCAGTTAAATTGAGAATCTGAGCTACCCCATTCTCGCATTAGCTGTCGAACCTAACCGAAACGACCGCATTTTTACGATTAGCTGCCAAGCGATACCTGCCACGCGCGGCCCGGGAGCACAGCTCGGCATGCGTTTGGTGTTCGTCTGTTGTCCGGTCAAAAGCAATGCCGCGGCCGTTCCTGTCGGGACCGAGGTCGGATCTCAGATCAACTTCCGCATCATTAGCTCGTCTTTGATATAGGCGTAGTACATCGGCGCAGCGATAAGTCCCGGGACCCCCAACCATGCCTCCATCACAAGCATGGCCAAGAGAAGCTCCCAGGCCCAAGCTTTTGCGAGCGTTCACAAAATATTCGAGCTTGTGGATGATGACGAGGAAGGCGAGCGTTGCCAATGCGACCGCCGGTGAGCGTTGGCAACGCCTGACCGCGCGGCCTTTCGCGGGCGCACGCCGCGATGCACGATTTTGACATCCCCCACGACCCTCATTCCCCCTACGGACGTGCCCTCGCAAGGCGAGACATGATGATTGCCACCAATCGCGATCCAAGTCGCACTTGCGCAAGCGTAGAACATCCTATTACCAATGGCTCGCCAAGCGGTATGGCCAGGGGGGCGAATCGTTGGATGCATTCTTGGAGGAAATCGCGGCCGATGAGCTGCGGATCATCCGGTGCGCGGTTTATCCCGGCCGTTGGGCGCAATTTTCGCAAGACCATGGGCTCAATTGGCAGGTGGTCCCGTTTCGCGCGGGCGGTGCAACATGCGTGCCCGAGAGTTCAGGGCTCTACTGCTTCATCGTTGGCAACAGTCTGGGCGGCCTGCCGCAAGTCCTGTTTCCGCTATATGCCGGCGAGACCGAAAATCTGCGCAGCCGCTACATGCAATATTTGACCGAACGTAACAGTGAGCGCGGTCGCAAGCAGGTTCGAAAATTCCTGAATGTTTTCTGGGGCGAGGCCGAATTCTGCTTCGCCGAGCATGAGGCCGCCAAGCCGCGATTGCGAGAGATCGAACGTGCGCTCAACGACAGTCTCCTACCTCCCTATTCGCTGCGCGATTTCAGCGCTGAAGTGAAAGCAAGCCGGAATGCATGGCAATGAGTAGCGCCCTCTATCTTCCCGCCATCCAAGGCCAGTTCGGCAGCTGGCTTTATTATGCAGCGCTGATGCGACTCGCCGATCTTCAGAAGCGGGTGCGCTATGCCCGCGAGATTCACGACAATCCCAAGCTGAGCGAGATGATCCAGCGCAGCCTAGACGACAAGACGCGCGCGCAAGACATTTCGGATTATCTGATCAAGACCCAGGATCGGTTCTTCAACTCACTCGTGGTGGGCGTCCATGGCGGCCACCCCCAATGGCACCCCTTCGATGTAGAGGTGCGCAATAACGCGCATCGCCTGTCGGATATCGACGACAAGGATCGCGAAGCTCTCGGTTATCTCGAATTCAACGGAAAGGAAAATCTCTTCGCGCTCGACGGCCAGCACCGGCTGGCGGGCATCAGACGCGCGCTCGAGAAGAACGCCGAGATCGGCGATGATCGCGTGTCGGTCCTGTTCGTGGCCCACCAGACTGATGCCAAGGGGTTGCGGCGAACCCGCAGCTTGTTCGTGGCTATCAACAAGAAAGCGGTCCCGGTGGCGAAGCGCGACATAATCGCGCTCGACGAGGTCGATCTGGCCGCGATCCTCACCCGGCGGTTCGTAGACGAGCAGGTACTATTCAATCAAGGTCAGATCGACGTCGACCGTTTCACGCCGAGCATTCCCGCTCAAGCGCCCGCCCTGACCTCGATTGGTCATTTTTACGACCTCATTAAGCTGGTGCTGGGCGACATCGGTGCAAGACGTGGCGACGACGAACTGAAGCTCGCCACGCGCGTCCGCCTGCCCGACCGCACTATCAACCGCTACGCGGATGAAGTCCTCGATTATCTCGAGCGGCTGATCGCGCTCGATTCCGAGCTTGACACCGCGATGCGCAGCAAGAGTTTCGGCGAGCTGATACCGGCTGGACGCGCCGCACCGAAAAATCGGCTGATGTTTCGTCCGGTTGGTCTCACGATAATGATGCGGCTGATCGCCTCTATGCAACGGGAGCATACGCTCGCCGCCACTTTCAAGCTCGTTACGAAGGTCCCGCTCGAGCTGACCAAGGCGCCGTTCAAGGGCGTGATCTGGGATGATCGCCGCAACCGGATGATCACCGCCAACGCCTCGCTCGCCCTCGCACTTCTGCAATATATGCTCGGGGAACGGCAGGCCGATGCGAAGCTGCGCGAACGCCTTGCCGTGGCACAAGGCGTACCGGGCGCCAGCGTCCGCTTGCCTGCACGGTTCAACTGATGTCAGAGGCTGCCGCAGACCTTACCGTCGCCGAAATCCCGCTATCCAGTCCCGTCTTCGCTCCTACGCTACGCACGGGCGAGCTCGGGGCCGTGTTCCGGGACACAACCTCCTCGTACAAATTCTTCTGGCTGCTCGCGATCATCGATCTGCTGCCGGAATTCGATCGGCCGTTGCCCGCGGCCCGGCTGGTGCAGGCGATGGTCATCCGCGCGTGGGCGGCGGTGGCTCTCTTCCGGCTGTCGTTAGGCAAGGTCGACCGCCTGCAGGACTGCGTGCGCGTTCTCCAGGCCAGCTCGGGCCTGCCGGCGCGAACCTCGGCCGCGCGGCTCTCCCGGACGCTCGGCGCTTGGCCGACACTTCCCGACTGGGTCGATGAGCTTGCCCGTTTCGTGCCCGGCCGCTTCCTGGGCAGTTGGTTTCCCCAGGCCGCACGCGCGACCCCATACGATCGGCGCGGCTCGCGCGAGCTCGTGGCGGTGTCGGATTGTGCCTTTGGTCGAGCCGATAGCGGCCCCTATCGGCTGATCGAAACACGCGGCGCGGTGCTGGTGGAGCTCGCGCCGGGCTGGCGCGATTGGCTCGGGGCGAACCGCGCGCTCGTGCTTGGCTTCGCCGAGCAGCAGCTCACGCGGTACCTTCAGGCGCGCAACCCCAATGTTCCTGGTATCGTCAACAAGCTCGAGCTGCCGCGCCGTCGCTCGCTTGGCCCGGCTCGGGCGTGGTGGGCCGAGATCATCGCTCAGGCTGGCGAGCCGGCATTGGCGGACATCTTCAGCGGCGAGACGCTCGATAAGCGTTTCGAAGTTGATCATTTCCTGCCCTGGTCGTTCGTGGTTCATGACGAATTCTGGAACCTGGCCCCAATCGTGCCGGGGGTGAACCGCAACAAATCCGACCATCTCCCGGCGCTCGACTTGTATCTGCCGCGACTCGCCGCGCTGCATGCCCGCGTGCTCCGCCGCCCCGGCCTTCCACGCCGCCTAGCCCAGGCCTATGCCGACTTTCTCGGCGTCGATCCGTCGCAACTGATGGGGCTTACCCCACAATGGATCGAGGACCGCTATCACCAGTTGGTCCGCCCCCTCGCACAAATCGCCGCGAATCAAGGGTTTCCAACAGGTTGGCGCAGTGTCTCTGAGGACGGTGATACACAGGAAATTGCCGCCGAGGGTGGTGGTCAAACCATGCGTCTGCTAGGCTCGCGGGGGGACATGAGGTGAAGGGTAAAACGTGAACAAGGCTACAGCAGATTCGCAGTCGTACCGGTTTGGCGGGCACCAAAGCTTCGCGCTCCGGACCGCTTGGCTGCCCAAGGCCGCGCAAGCCGTCCAGGAGGGCGACGATGTCTTCAGTGATCCGCTGCGCGGGGTAGTTCGGCTTGGCCTCGGCAAGAACATGGTCGAATCGCTGCGCGTCTGGATCGAGGCCTACGGCATCGCCGCCCGCAAGGACGGCAAGTGGGCGCTTACACCGCTTGGCGAGGCATTGCTCGGCCCCGGCGGCTATGATCGGTTCCTTGAGGACGAGCAGACGCTCTGGCTACTCCACTGGAACATCGCCACTCTACGCGAAAGTCCGTTCTTCGCCTGGGAGTTGCTGATCAACCGCTGGAGCGAGCGGTTCTTCACTACGTCGGAGGTCATGACCGCGTTCGCGCGCGAAGCCGAGCGCGCGGTCCGCCCGCTGTCGAGTATCAGCGCGCGGCAGCATTTCGACGTTTGGCTGCATACCTATTTGCGGGGCCGCAATGGCCGCGGCGAGGAAGGGATTGATAGTCCCCTGTCGTCGCTCGGCCTGGTGGTTCGCGCTGGCGATCGCGAGACTGCGCAGGGTCGCCGCGAACCAGTCTTCGCCTTCGATCTTGATCCCAAGCCAATAATCAGCGACGCCCTGTTCGCCTATTGTCTGCATGACTGGTGGAGCAATACCTTCGAATTCGAAGAGACCGTTTCGCTTTCCTCGATCGCTTTTGGCCATGGCGCACCGGGGCGCGTTTTCCGCATGCCCGAAGAGGAGGTGCTGGCGCGTGTGATGCGACTTGCCTCCGGCCGCGGCGCCCGAATCGAGCTCATTGAGAGCTTCAACCAATTTATGTTGCGCCGCGCCGCGTGCCCGGCCGCGACGCAACTGCTGCGCGATCTGTTCCGCCAGCAGCCCGCTGCGGAGTTGATTGATGCTTGATGCCGGGACCCGCACGCCGGATTCACGCTTCGAGGCCCTGCTGCAGGTGCGCCCGCATCATCTGCGCTCGGTGCAGATCGAGCGCGATTTCGCCGACCCTCATGCCAGCCTCTATTATGTGGTGACACCGTTCATCCGCGCCACCGCGCAGCGGCTGGCTGCCGGTTTCCGCAGTGGCTCGACGGAACGCGCCTGGCGTCTGACAGGCGACTATGGCTCGGGCAAATCCAGCTTTGCGCTGGCGCTCGCGCGGCTTGGGCTCGCCGAGAAGAAGCTGCTACCCCAGGAATTGCAGGACTATAGCGCCACGCGGCGGCTCGAGCCTGTGCTCGTGGTGGGCGAGCGCGAGCCGGTAGGCCAAAGCGTCCTGCGCGCTTTGCGTACCACGGCAAAGCGGCGCTTTGCGCGCATCCCGCGCGCGCTTGACACCGCGCTCAATGTGACACCCGAGCCGCCGCACGTGGTGGCGGCGCTGGACGCGTTGCGCGCGGCGCTTATCGCGGACGGCAAGGCGGCTGGCCTGCTGGTGATCCTCGATGAACTTGGCAAGAATCTAGAATTCGCCGCGACCCAGCATGAGGCCGACGATATCTATCTCCTGCAGCATCTGGCTGAGCTCGCAGCGCGCAGCGGCGATCAGCCGGTGATGGTGGTGGCGATCGTGCACCAGGCGATCGCAGGCTATGCGAGTCAGCTTACTAGCGCGCATCGCCGCGAATGGGAGAAGGTGGCGGGCCGCTACGAGGAAGTGGTGTTCTCGCCGCCGCTCGAGCAGGCCGCAACGTTGATCGCCGCCGCGCTCGACGTGGATGTCAACGCCTGCTCTGCGCCGCTGGTGCGTGCCGCCGAGCGCACAATGGCGAGTGCGCTCGACCAGAATTGGTATGGCAGCGGCGTCAGCCGGGCCGCGATGGTCGACCTCGCGCCGGCATTGCTTCCACTCGATGCGACCGTACTCCCCGTGATCAGCCGGGCAATGCGCCGCTTTGGCCAGAATGAGCGGTCTCTGTTCAGCTTCCTCTCCTCCACTGAACCGTTCGGACTGATGGCCCATGCCCAGCGGCCGGTAGACGGGTTCAGACCGTATCGGCTGCACGACTTCTTCGACTATCTCTCCGCCAATTTCGCCAGCCTGCTCGGCTCGGGCGCCCATGCCACGCGCTGGAACCAGATCCGGGAGATATTACGCTCGGCCGAGACGCGAGCACCAGACGAGGAGGCCGTGCTCAAGACGGTGGCGCTCCTCAACCTCATCGACGACCCGTCGCTCCCGCCCACGCGTGAGGCCGTGCTCCTCGCCGTGGCCGGGATGGACAAGCGTGCGAACGACCGCGCCAGGGCGGCGATCACACGGCTCTCGCACGAAGCCCGCATCCTCTATGACCGCGGTGTCGCCGGCGCTTTGTGCCTATGGCCGCATACCAGCGTTGATCTGGACCAGGCCTTCGCTGCAGCCGAGCGGGCGATCGGTCCGATCGACAAGACGTTCGACCATTTAAAGCGACTTGTGCGCACCGACCCGATCGTCGCGCGGCGCCATTATGTCGAGCGGGGCGCGCTTCGGCATTTCGAGCTCATCTGCCTCGACAGCGGCCGCTTCGAGCAGGAGGTCCAAACCGCAATCGAACCGGACACTCATGCTCCGGACGGGCGGGTTGTGCTGTTGCTCTCCGCCACCGAGCAGGCGCGTGAGGACGCCTGGGGCCGGCTTGCGCATTGCACACTTCCCGAGACGACCGTCGTAGGTCTGCCGCGCCCCACCGCCGGTCTCGACCCGCTGCTGTGCGATGTGCTCGCCTGGCGCTGGGTGCGCGATCATGTCCCGGCGCTGGCCGGCGACCGCATCGCACGCACTGAGGTTTCGCGGCAGCTGGCACTTGCCGAGGAACGTCTCACCCGCACCCTCGGCGGCCTGCTCGATGTGCGCGGCAGTGCTGCGGTCGGCATTCGCTGGCGCGATCGCGATGGTGAGCGCCAGTTCGCCTCGTCGCGTAGCTTTGTCTCGCATCTCTCCGATCTGTGCGATCGCGCCTTTTCGCTGTGCCCACGGGTCAGCAATGAGCTCATCAATCGCCGGACCTTGAGCACGGCTGCTGCGCGCGCGCGCAGCCTGCTCATCGAAGCGCTCGCCACCAACGCCGATCAGCCCGGCCTCGGCCTGTCGAGTCAGAACACCCCACCCGAGCGCGCGATCTATCTGTCCGTGCTGCAGAAGGGCGGCATCCATGTGCAGCGCGAAGGCCGGTGGGAAGTCCGCATCCCGGAAGGGGGTGAGGACCGGCTGAATTTCGCGCCGGCGCTCAACGCAATCGCGCGTATTCTCAAGGCCGTGGACAAGCCGGTGGGCTATGAAGTGCTGGCAACCCGCCTGCGCGGCACGGATTTCGGTATGCGCGACGGGCTTATCCCGCTGGTGATCGCGATCTATTTGCGCGCGACCTGGCACGAGACCGCGGTCTATGAGGACGGCACATATCTCGAGCAGGTGGGCGGCCCCGAATTTACCCGCATCACCAAAGAGCCCGAGCATTTCGAGTTTCAGCATTGTGCGATCGAAGGAGTGCGGGCCGAGCTTTATGTCCAGCTTGGCGCAGCGCTCGAGACCCGGCTGAGCGAACGCCCAGCGTTGCTCGACATCGTTCGGCCGCTGATGACCTTTGTCGGCAAGCAGCTCCCTGACCATTCGCGCCGGACCCGCCGCCTGTCCCCCGCTACGCTTGCTGCGCGCGGCGCGCTGCTCAGCGGACGCGACCCCAGCGCCCTACTGTTCACTGACCTTCCCAAGGCGTTCGATATCGAGGCGATTGGCCCGGAGACGCTTCCTGGAAGCGAAGCGGTGGCCCGCTATGTGAAAGCGATGGCCGGGGCGATCCGCGAGCTGCGCGACGCCTATCCACGCCTTCTCAATCGCCTCGCCGCGGCGATCGGCGCGGCCCTTGAGACCGACGAGGACCTTCCAAAACTGCGCCCGCCGGTCCTCTTGCGCGGGCGCGCGCTCGTTCCCGCGCTGGTGGAGCCTGAATTGCGCGCATTCGTGCTGCGACTCGCCGATGAGAAGCTCGACGACACTGCTTGGCTCGAGTCGATCGCCAGCTTCGTCGCCCGCAAGCCGGCTGAACGCTGGACCGACAGCGACGAAGAGGAATTTCACCAGCGGCTCGCCTTCTTCACTCGGCGCTTCCGTCAGGTGGAGACGATTCACTTCCCAGGCCAGGGCGATGACGACAGCGCCTATCGGATCGCGGTGACCTGCGCTGATGGCCGTCAGATCGAGCGGATCTTCCGCACCACTGCCGAGCAGGAAGCCGCCATCAAGCGCGCCGAGACTGAGCTCGCGCCGCTGCTGGAGCGCACTGGCCGGATCGGACGGATTGCAGCCGCGCGATTGCTTCTGGCCGCCGCTGACGACGAAGACGCCGACGTAGAGACCTCATCAAAGGTAGGATCGACATCGTGATCAATTGGGACGGCCCCTCAGTTCGCCATATTCTGAGCCTTTCGGGCGGCAAGGACAGCACTGCGCTCGCCATCCACCTGCGCGACCGCGTGCCGAACATGGAATATATCTTCCATGATACGGGCAAGGAACTGCCCGACACGGTCGCCTATATTGAGCGGCTCGAATCCTATCTCGGGCAGCGTGTGATCCGCACCACCACACGTCAGGGGTTCGACGACATTCTGCGCACCAAGGGGGGCGTTCTTCCCTCCGGACGGCGGCGCTGGTGCACCGACTACCTGAAGCTCAAGCCGTTCGAAGCCTATATCGGCGACGAACCCTGCGTCAACTATGTCGGCATTCGCGCCGACGAGGAACGGGTAGGCTATATCAGCCACAAGCCCAATATCCGCGCGGTCTTTCCGTTCCGCGACGACGGGATCGACTATGCTGGCGTTGTGCGCATCCTGACCGATTCCGGGCTTGGCATGCCGCCATATACCGCGTGGGGTCGCACTCGCTCGGGCTGCTTCTTCTGCTTTTATCAGCAGAAGATCGAATGGGTGCGCCTGAAGCAGCATTATCCTGAGCTGTTCGAAGAGGCTAAGGCCTATGAAAAGCCCAACCGCGTGAACGGCCAGGTCTTCTATTGGACCGACGAGCCGCTCAATCAGCTCGAGCGCCCCGAGCGCATGGCGGCGATCGAGGAGAATTGGGAACGCAGCCAGCAGCGCAAGCGCGCGCGGCGCACCCAGCGACCACTTGTCGACGTGCTCGGTGGCCTGGAGACCGAGGCCACGCCGCGTGACGGCTGCATGATTTGCCAACTATGAGCGGTTCACCGCAGGGGCATGCCACGCCGGGTGAGCGCTGGATCTCGTTTCTGCGCAGCTATGGTCCGATCAACAAGATCGACGGCATGTATGCCGAAACCGTAGCGCGGCAGGCGCAGGCGCATGGCGTAGCACCGCTCGCCTTCGAGCATCCCGAGGCGGAGGCGCTCGCAAAAGCGATCGCACCGGCAGAGGGGCGGCTCACCAACATCATCCTGACCGGAACCGCGGGCGATGGAAAAACAAGCCTGTGTAGCGAGCTGTGGCATCGGCTGACCGGCGACGAGAGCCGTAAGGCCGGGCGGGACCGCAGCAATTACGGCAAGGTCGCGCTCGAGACGCCGGATGGCGAACGTACGCTTCACTTCATCTTTGAGTTTAGCGGCTTCACGCCTGAACAGCGCCGACCCTGGATGCCCGAGCAGATTGACTTACTCAACCGCTTCGCGCGGTCGGTGTTCGATCCTGAACCGCGCGAATATTTCGTTCTCGCCGCTAATGACGGCAAACTCGTCCAGGCTTTCGATTCGCTGCCGGATAGCGCCGACACGCGGGTCAAGCCGCTCATCGAGACGCTGCTAACACGCGACCACCGCAGCCAGGCGGGCGCCGCGCTGCTGTTTCTCAACCTGAGCCGCATGTCGACGCGCGAGCTGCTGGAGCGCGCACTCGATTGCCTACTCGGCCGCGCGGAATGGGCGTGCTTCGACGACGAGGCCAGCGATCCCGCGTTTAGCCCTGCTTCGCCCCTCACTAGGAACTTTCAACTACTCCATGAGCCGCGCATTCGCGAACGGCTGCAGGGGCTTGGCGAGTTGTGCGACAGCAATGGCTTTCACGTTTCCATCCGCGAGGTCCTGCTGCTCCTTGTGAACGGCCTACTTGGCTATAAAGGCGGCGACGGGGTGGCACGCCCCGATGCGCTTCGCGACATGGTGCGCGACGGCCGGCACCATGATGCGTGTCTCTACGACAATCTGCTCGGCGCCAATCTGACCGAAGCGAGGCGCGAGCGCTTCGCGGTCTTTCGCTTCCTCACCGGGTTTCGCATCGGACTTGAGACCAGCAATGCACTCGATGCTCTTCTGGTTTTCGGACAGAATGACGCCGACCTCCAGCCACATCACCAACGTCTGCTTGCCGACGACACGCAATATGGCGTGAACCCGGTGTTCGAGCGGCTGCGCGAAGCCTATCTCGAAGCCGATGAGGATCGCGGGGCGGCCGATGAGTTTCACGCCGGGCTGATCGCAGAGCGCCGGCGGCTGTTTTTCCGACTGACCGAGGAGGATCCGAGGTTCGATCCCTGGCAGTTGAGTGTCTTCCAATCGGCCGGTGCCTATCGCAGCCAGCTTCTCGCTCCCTTGCGCGCGAGCCGTGCAGTCAATCCGGGGCTGATCGCGCGGCTCGTTCAGGGGCTGAACCGTGTCTGGACCGGCATGCTCGCCGGCGCGCTCGACAAGCTCTATCTCACCACCGGCCTCGACTTCACCACCGCGCGGGTGAGCGATCTCTATCTCAACGCTGTTCCGATCGAACTCGACTTCAACGGCTCGGGACTCAGCTTGGGCTTCGACCCGGATCGTCACGTCCCAGTGCTACACGTCCATCTGCGCCAGGATCACGACGCAGCCCTGCCGCTCACGCTGATGCGATTCGAATTTCTGATGCGCGTGGCACACGGCGCCCTGCCCTCGAGCTTCTCGAAAGAATGCTATGAGGACATCATCTCCTTCAAGACCCGCGTGCTTTCCGACTTCTACCGGATCAACCAGGGTCGTTCGGTGCTGTTGTCGATCCTGAGTACCGGCGCAGATGGCGCGTTCGCGACGCGGCAGCTTGGGATACGGCTATGAATTTCCTGGCGCAAGGCAATCGGGCCGAAGTTGCCACAGCATCGGGCGCGCCTGGACAAAGTACCGTCTGGGTGGAGGAAGCGCTGTTCGGCCATCGCTTGTGGCCCCGCCAGACGCCCTGGCTGCTGTTTCTAGAATTTTTGAACGTGGCGGAGGCCTTTCATCGCATGGACGCGGACGCCGCCTTTTCGCCGCGCGCGCCCGACACGCTCCACCCTTACAAGATGCGTTTCCGCTTGGGCTTGCGCGCCATCCTCTTCAGCAATGACGAGATGGAGCGGATCGCAGCGACATCGGACGACAGCGACAGCCAGTGGAGCGAATGGCTCGAAACGATGCAGGGCCTGAGCGCGGGTACCGACTTCGGCTACCTTCGCGACCGCTTCAGCAGCTTTCGCGATTTCGCCGAACTAGTGGGTCTAGTGCGTCAGACCACACTCGAGAACGAATCGAACCGCCGTAGTTCGTCGCGCTTCATCTTCCCTTTCGGCGTGGACGCGCTCTTCAGTGACGCCACCTACAATGAAAAGACCGGCGCGATCACCGCTGACTTCAACAATTTTGGCCGTACCGGCGAAATCCTTTACATGATGGCGAGCCGCGCCGAGCGCGGTTTCGAGCTCCGCGCGCCGTTCGCCGCGCTGTTCGATCTGGAGCAGCCCAAGAACCGGCTGATAGCCCGGCTTTCCGCACCTGGCGATGATGATCCCAACCGCGACCAGAAAGGCGAGACCTATCTCCCCTACCGGCAACATCCCGCGTTCAATCGGTTGGCGGATGACTGGCTGGCGATCTTCGCGCTCGGCCTTCCCGCGCAGGACGCGTTTGCGCATCTCGTTCCGATCGGGGCGTTCCATGTCATCCTCTACCAGCTCGAGACCGCCGCGGCGCTGGCGGGCCGTGCCGTGCGGCCGCCGCTGGTATGCGAACTCATCGCGCTGAAGCGCGAATTCGTGCGTCAGCGCTCGATCGTCTCCTACCAGGACAATGACAGCCTGACATTGCGCGCGCTCGACGGAGCGATCGACAGGTTTGAGGAGGAACCGGAATGGATGGCGCTGCTGAGCGACGAGGTCTCCGATCAGGAACGTGCCGATCGCGCCGCGGACCTGATCGAAGCACGCTTCCATTATCGCGAGAAGGCAGGCCGCGGAACGGCGCCGCACGACCTCATCGCCAATCTCCGCCGCGAAGTGGAAGAGAAACACGAGGTGGGCGCCGGCCGGGTCCACAGCAGCTATGCGCGGCAGATCGGTCTTGCCTCGTCGCGCGGTACCAATCGCACACGCTACGCGCCCAATGATGCGCTGCTCAAGACGCTAGTCATTGCCCGTGTTGCTCAGCGGCTCGAATTCAAACGTTTTCTTGCCGACCTCCACGAACACTATGGCCTCGTATTCGGTGAAACCGAAGCACGCGCCGCGCTAGACCCGGTGGAATTCGACGCCGCGGCGTTCGAACGCAACCGTGCTCGACTCGAGGCGCGGCTCGCCAGTATGGGGCTGTTGCAGCGTCTGTCGGACGGCTGCGCCTACGTCGTAAATCCCTTCTCGGTGGAGCGCTGATGTGATCGATGGTTTGACCCTCATCGGCCGCGTGGGTCGCGACATCATCCGCACAGGAATCGATCGAGCGCTGCAGGATCGCGGCACTGCGCGCTATGTTCTCTACGGCATCGAGCCCAGCGAGATGGCGGCGATCGTCCTTGCCATACAGGAGGACAAGGGCCTTTGCCAGCGGCTCGACATTTGTCTCCCGGCTTATGCCTTTGCCGATATCAAGGGCATCGCGCCCGAGCATCTCACCGAGATTAACACCACCGATCTGCGCCACGCCGAATGCGACAAGGAAGCGCGGCTGCTCGCACTGCTTGATGAATCGCAGGCACAGTCTCTTTCGCAGGTGGAGCCGATCGATGCGGGCACCCTGCTTTCGCTCGACCATCTCGACCTCTGGTTTGGGCATAGCGGCGCAGCCGCCGAGATTCTCGACGACGATCGCGCGATACAATGGCGTGCCGCAATTAAAGCGCTGGTGGAACTCGACCGCGTATCGATGCGCCAGCTGGCTGACTATCTCGTGGCCGTGGCGGCCAATCTCGACGCCGGCACTCCCTTGCCTGCAGCGCTCGGCAGCGCGCTCCCCAAATTGCATCTTCCACGCTTCGACCAGCTATTCGACGATATTTCGCCGGCGCGACGCGGCCATTATTCGCAGTGGCGCGCGCGCTTCGTCGCGCATTGGAAGCGCGATTGCTACGTTTACAAGCGGGACCAAAGCCAGACCCCTTTTTCTACCACGCGGCTGCGCGAGAAACTCGACAGCATGGCCTCGATCTTGCCCGGCGACGTCTATGCTGTGCTCGCCGCCTATATCGAGGCGCCGCCGGGCATCGGTCCTGCTTCTTTCGCTCCATTCGAACTCGACTGGCCCGATGTCCGGCTGTTTTTCGAGGAAGCGCAGCGTGCCGACGCCAAGTCGATCGGCACCGAGACCCGTGCCTTCTACAAACTCGCGCGTGAAGACCGGCTAACCCAAAACGAGTGGCGTTATCTTGATGAGCTCGCAGATGAGCGCGGCCGGAACCCCAGTAAGGATGAGCGCGATGAGGAATTCTACAGCGACCACATTGTCGAGATCCGTCAGGAGCCAAGGCTCGCTGCCTTGTGGGATCGCTTCATTTTCGGCCCTGAAGTCCCCTGCACTGACATTGTCGAGGGGCTGCTCCAATGCGTGCGCCGGCTCTATCGCCCGGCCGCCCCCGGCCGGCAGACGCTCGTTGTTGAAGCAGTGGAGGACGAGAAGCGAGCTTTTCTTTCGCTCAATGAGGATATCTGTGCGATGTTCGCCGCCCGCTATCGCGGGCTCGAAGCTGCGCTCGAAGGCTTGGTGAGCTTTAAGCGCGTGCTCGCGTTTCGCCATGATAGTTTCGCCGAGGAGATCGCCGGCCGACGGCGTGGCGCGCAGAGCACCGCGCGCAAGGCCCGGCAGCTGCGTTTCAAAGTGCGCGTGGAGGAAGACGGCAGCAGCGGCGCCTCAGTCCGGCTGGTATGGGAAGGATCGCTCGACGCGGTGGGTGTCGGCCTTGCGAGCGACCTCGAGCGCTTGCAGGACAACAGGGCGCGCACTACGCTCGTACGGTGCTCGGCCGGCTATCGGCATCGCGCCCGCGCCAGCCAAGTCGGGATCAATCTGCGCGACCTCTCGGGGCTCGACCCGGCTGCCCAACGCAATCGCGGGTCATTCGTGCCGGTGAGTTCGCGTTGTGAATCGCTTGCGCTGAACTGGCGCCGGGCGCTCGGCGAGGCGCGCAAAGCCGGTGTACTCGAGATGGACGCCGCTGACCAGCTCGCCAGCGCGTTCGATGCCTTTGAAAAGGCTTATGAAGGCGCGCTTGCCGACTGGACTTCTCTCGGCGTCAGGTCGCCGTCGCTGACTGATCAGGCGCAGGCCTACGGCGCGCTCATCGAAGCCGTTTGCGTGCGCCTTGCCACTCACCCCATCGTGGTGGAAGGGCTGCTTCGACCCTTGTTCGAGATCGGTGTGGCACCGATCCAGGGGATGACCAGCGCTCGCTCGTCGGTCATTTTATGCCCGTGGCATCCGTTGCGCCTCGAAGCGCTCCACGCTCAGCTCGCAAAGTTTCGTCGTGCGCTCGAGGCGCTGTTTGCTCCGCAGGCGCCTGAATTCGCCGACGGCGGCACGCTGTTCTTCGAGGAGCTTTCGCGCAACCTGCACAATCCCGCGCGCCCCGATCTCACCATGACCTGGCCGAGCGCTCAGCCCGTGCTCATCAGCGAGGTGGATGCGCTCCATGGCTATTCGCTGCTCGAACGCCCGGTTACGCGCGCCGGCGCCGATGCGCCAAGTAACGAGAATGTGCTCCCCACCGCGCGGCAGATTGCCGACCTCGCGCAGGTCTATCTCCAGCTCCAACCACACGAACGCGATAATCTGTCGATCGTGTTGTTCAATTGCGACGCCGCTGCCTTGCCCCAGGCGGTGGTAGATGCCGTTCGGAAGGATGCCGAGAAGGAAGGCGAAGAGGCGATGTGCCAAGTGGTATTGAGGCACACCGACGGTAGACAGCTTCGCGCGCTGTACCAGCAGCTCGTCCACCGCGAACTCCAACAGGACGGACTGCACGCGAGCGAAGCAGCACGCGATTTCATGTCGCGGCTGCGCATCTCGATCCTGGTCAACGAGCAACGCCCGTCACCGAGCAGCGATGGGCCGCCGTTTGATATCGTCTTCTGCCACGACGTGATCTCGCGCCAGGCCGAGCTCGGCTGGTCGGACGTGCCACGGATCGAACGACCTGCGATCGACATCGACCCAGCGCAATGGTCGCGACGCAAGGCAATAGGGCGTTTCGACCGCGATGCGGTGCTGCATCTCACCTGCCCTGCGCAAACCCCGGCGGCCTGGAACTATCTCGATGGGCTGGCGGTGCTCGCCGACGCAGGGCTGGCGCTTGCCGCGCGCGAGCGCGGCTTCTGCCGCGTGCCGGATCGGCGCACGGTGCTCCAGTCTGACGAAACCCGGCAAGTGCTCGACGAAACGCATCGCCTCGGCACTTGGGTCGTCAATTTCGACGACCTGCTCGACCGGCGCCAGCTTCTCAACAGCGGTATCTCGGTCATCCGCTACAAGCATGCCGCAGGCAGCAATCGCTCGCTGATCATCTCGTCAAAGGCGTCCGATACGCTGCTCCGCGCAACCTTATGTAGCCGCCTGCGCAGTCTCGATGCCAGCTATGATGCCGAAACCGCCGGCGTGCTTGCCGGCAGGCTCATCAATGACGCTAATTCCGTATCGGGGGATATCGTCCTGCGCGCGGCGCGGCGCGGGACCAGCGCGGGCGAGCTCATCGGCGTGGTCCTCAGCAAATATCTGGTGGATCACGAGCTTGGCGACCGGCCGCGGGCATGGTTGTTCCTCGACGATTATGCGAGCTGGCTCGGCCAAGTGGAAGGCCGCATGGCCGATCTGCTGTGCCTCGCTCCCTCGACCGATATCGACGGCAACCGCTTCCTTGACGTTATCGTCACCGAGGCCAAATTTGTCTCCACGACCAAGCTGCGCGACAAGGCCGATCACAGTCAGGTCCAGCTCAAGGCTAGTCTGCGACGCTTCGAAAAGGCGCTGTCGGTCGAAGGCGAGCCGGCCGACGCTGCGATCTGGCGCGCGCGGCTGGCTGAGATGCTACAGGACGCGCAGCGCGACGGCACCAGCGTCGACCCGAGCTGGCGCACGGCGATCCGCGACGGCCAATGCACAATCCGAGTGGCCGGCTACAGCCATGTCTTCAGCCACGGCCTTGGCGACGCTGAGATCGGCTCTGCCGATCACATGATCGGCGTGGAGGGCACGCAATCGGGCTATCAGGAGCGATTTGCCCCCGCCACGGTCCGCGAGATCGTGCGGATGTATACCGACAATCGCGATCCCACACCCCTCCGCCAGCAACTTGGCGCAATTTTGCTCGGCGAAACTCTCGAGCGCCGGCCGCCGCAGATGCCGGCGGCTCCGAATCGCGCCGACGCTAGCGAGCCTACTGAGCCCGTCATTCCGTTCGGAAGCGGTCAGGCATCAGACGCGCCCGCCCCCGCCCCCGTTCCGGATCCCACGCCTGGATCGGATGCGACCCAAAGATCGCAACCCTCGCTTGGCTTCAGGGCATTGCTCGAACTCTGGGCACAGGACCGGCCGTCGCAGGAGAGCGACATGCTGTGGCTGGAGGATACGGCGCAGCGCTGCCGCGCAGCGCTGTTGCGCTACGGCATGTCAGCTCGGCTCGAGCAACAGGTCCTGACCCCCAACGCAGCGCTTCTTCGGTTCCGAGGTTCGGACGATCTCACCGTGGCGAAGGTCGAGAATAAACGCGAAGAGCTTGAGTCGACGCATGGTCTCGAGTTGATCGGCGTGCGCGCCGAACCGGGGTTCGTGGTGGTCTCGATCAAGCGACCGCATAGGATGACGCTCGGTCTGCCCGAGGTCTGGGCTGGCTGGGAGACGCATAAAGGTGCCGCCAATGCAAGGCTGCTGATCGCTGTCAAGGAGGATGACGGGAGTCCATTGTTTCTCGAACCCGAGCCCGCGCCACATACGCTGGTGGCCGGTAGCACCGGCAGCGGTAAGTCGATCCTCGTCCAAAACATCATCCTCGGGATCGCTGCCACCAACCGCCCCGATCAATCCCGCATCATCCTCATCGATCCCAAGGCCGGGGTTGATTATTTCGCTTTCGAAACGCTTCCGCATCTCGATGGGTCAATCATCGATCGGGAAGAGGACGCGCTCACCCGCCTCGATGCGCTAGTGGTCGAAATGCAGCGCCGCTATTCGCTGTTCAAGGAAGCGCGGGCCTCAAATCTCGCCGCGTACAACAAGGCGGCGAGCGAGCCTTTGCCGCTCATCTGGCTGATCCACGACGAGTTCGCCGACTGGATGCAACTCGACAGCTACCGCGCGCGCGTGGAAGCAGCGGTTAACCGCCTCGGTGTTAAGGCGCGTGCGGCGGGCATCTATCTGATCTTCGCAGCACAGCGCCCCGACGCCAGCGTCTTCCCGATGCAGCTGCGAAGCAACCTAGGAAACCGGCTCATCCTGCGGGTGGATAGTGCCGGCACCTCGGATCTCTCCCTCGGCATTAAGAATGGTGGGGCCGAGCGCCTGCTCGGGAAGGGCCATCTCGCCGCAATCATCGGTGGCGGGACCACGCCGATCTATGCCCAAGTCCCGTTTATCGACACCGATCGTCTCCAGCAGCTCGTGGCGGCGCTGGTGCGTGATCTAGGCTGACGCGCATGGAAATCAGCGCCTATCTAGACAATAATGCGACCACTCGCCCCCACCCTGAGGTGGTGCAGGAGATGCGTTATTATCAGGAGACATTGTTTCTCAACGCTTCCTCGACTGCCGGCGAGCTTCTCGGAGCGTCGCGTCCGCTCGACAAAGCGCGTATCGCGATGCTCGATCTTCTTGGCGGCGCGGCCGATGCCGATCAGATCGTTCTCACCTCAGGAGCGAGCGAGGCCAATAGCTGGATCATGTTCGGCGCCCTCGGACCGGCATCGCACGCGGTGACCTGCGCCAGCGAACATTCGTCGATCCTGACTGCCGCGCGATCAGCCCAGGCGCGCGGGCAGAAGATCGATGTTCTGCCGGTCAATGAGCATGGTCTGGTTGACCGGGAGAGCCTAGCCACCGCACTTCGGCCAGAGACGCGTCTCGTCTCGATCCAGCTCGCCAACAACGAAACCGGCGCAATCCAGCCGCTCGCCGCCATTGCCACGCTAGTCCGGGAACTGTCGCCGGCGGCTTTGCTTCACACCGACGCCACCCAGGCGGTGGGCCGCATTCCGATCGATCTTGCCAACGCGCTCGCGGAGGTCGACCTCCTCTCCTTCTCTGCTCATAAATTCCACGGCCCCAAAGGCATTGGCGGGCTGTTCATGCGCGACGGTGTGGCGATCAATGCGCTGATTTCGGGCGAGCAGGAGAAGGGCCTTCGTGGTGGGACGTCGAACGTGCCGGGGGCGGCCGGACTGGCGGTGGCAGCGCGCCTGGCCGCACTTGGGCTTTCCGAAATGGCAAAGGTGGCCCAACTGCGCGATCAGCTCGAGGCGCGACTTTTGGCCTTGAGACCCGATGCGATAATTCATTCCCGCTCGGCGGTGCGCCTGCCCAACACAAGTTCGATTGCCTTTCCCGGTGTCATGGCTGACGAAGTCACAGAGCAGCTCGCCCTGGGCGGCATCTGCATCGCCACCGGGTCGGCCTGCAGGGCGGGCGCTACCGCGCCCTCGCACGTGCTGACGGCGATGGGTGTGTCGCTCGACGATGCGCGCGCTACTCTGCGTTTCAGCCTCTCAGTCAAAACGACCCAGGACGAGGTTGATCGAACTATAACGGCGATCGAGCCATTGCTACGCTCTACTCAATGATGCGATCCAGGCTGCGCCCGCCGCGTGCATCTCCGACCGTCTCAGGTAATTGTAAACGACACGGCCGCGCAAACTCAGAGGACGCGCACCATGGAGCCGTTCGCCGGCGGTTGCTTCTGTGGCAACGTCAAAATCGTGGCGTCGGGTACCCAAAGGGAACGCCGTGAATGAGAAGCTCTTGTTCTGACCCCGGCCTTGTCGTTGCTGAGCGTACTCTCAGCGCGATGCCCTCTATTTGAGCCGTTCAGCTTCTGGCCAGCCCCGCGCGCCGTCCCCGCGGTAGCGGAAATAGCTTGAGAGCCAGCGCAGGAAAATCAGCTCGACGACGAACCAGACAGGCCCCATTGCCAAAGCGACCCAAAAGAGCGGCGCGAACGGAGATGGCGGCAGGCGAAGCCAGACGAGTGTGGCAGCAAATTGCAGTACGCCGATAATTGCGAAAAACAGTCCGTAGCCAAGTTCGGTCAGCATTTTGGCAAGCGCCCGGCGCAGGGTCAGGGATGGGGCGAAATTGACATCGTACTTGTTGATATCAGCCACAAGTTGTTTCAGCCCGGCGGGAGTGCGATCCCCGGTGCCTGAGGCCATGCGGATACATGCGGAATAGAGCCCTGCGTAGCGCATTAGGTTAACGTAGCCCTTGATGGACCGCGACATGAAGTTAGACACAAACGCGAACGAGACGGCCAACACGGCCATCAAGAGAAGCACGTCTGCGTCGGATACGTTCTGGAGTATCCCGGCAATTCCAAGGCGCTGTGAGGTGCCGCCAGCGTCGGTCGGGTGCACTTGCAGCGGAGAAAGGTACGTCACGCTGAAGAGTACGGCAGCGGTTATGATGCCGATCGACCACGTAATCCCCTGGTTGAGGTAGACACGATTACTATTGAGGAGTGTATAGACGCCGCGCAAATAATGTTCCGAGATCCATTTCAGATTCTCGTTCTCGATCTCACTCAATGATAGTGCTTTTTCCTGCGTGCCCACGAGTCGTCCCCCCACCTTCGCCCTACATTTCGCGCAACAAGTTGCCCCAAGCAAGCTCTATCCTATGGTACGGTTTTGAAGACACAGAAAGAAAAGCGATGACGGAGCAGGCTGACAACGCGGCCGGCAGTATTTCGGAGCTGGTATCGCGCTTCCACGATAGGCGGCGATGGATCGGGGAGAACAGTCTCGCCTTTGCGATCGCCGATGCATACCCGGTAAGCGAGGGTCATACCCTTGTGGTTCCCAAGCGGCGGACGACTTCGACAGCCGAGCTTTCACCAGAAGAGCTGCTGGCCTGCTTCGAACTCATCGAGTTGCAAAAACGAAAACTGGCCAGCGAGAACGGTGCCCAAGGATTCAATATTGGCGTCAATGAGGGACCGATTGCGGGCCAGACAGTCGAGCAGCTGCATTTTCATTTAATACCGCGCTACCCTGGCGACGTTACCGATCCAGTGGGCGGTGTCAGGAACATCTTCCCCGGCAAGGGCGACTATCTTAGAAAGTCGTAGCCGTCGGCCGCCATGCGTCATTTGCGACACCAATCATCGGTGCGTACCAACAACCTTCACCTCCCCGCGCCCTTCAGCCAGGGTCATTCGCCATCGCCCCAGTTGCTGGAATGGTCGACGCGCTGCGCCGTGACTACGCCAACACGACAGCGATGATTTTCGGCAAGCCGCCGGTGTCTGAGCACGTCATGAAATCAACGCGGATCCTTGACGATGCTGCTAATCGCGCAGCCTGAGGCGTAAAAGCGAACCGGTGATTTGATCACGTAATCCCCCAACCTTGGTACCGCTTTCTTCCGGTGATCTCCCGCAAATTCAATTCGCCGACGAGACCGACCGCCCCCTGGCGGCTGACATCCAGTTCCTTCTGGACCATCGCCGTCGACACCAGCGGCCGCGCCAGCACCAGCTCGACGCGAGCCGGTCCCGCTGCGGGACGCAGGCTGCCCAGCCACGGTGAAAAATAGTCCAACGCGAACATGCTGACGCCCTGCGGCGAGATGCGCCTCTCCATCCCAGGCATGAATGCCAGCAAGACCCGTATAGATCATCGTCGAAGCGGGGCAAATCGTGCGCCAGCCGGTTCCATTCTGTCGCCGGCACCTTCAGTGTCCTCGCGTTTTGCTGAAGGTTATGGTCGATCACCGCGAGCGCGACGCATCGCTCCAGATCGGCGAAGCAGAGACGGACTCGGCGCTCTGCGGGATATTCGTCGCGGTCAGCCACGGATCTGCCCGTAGAGCCGGGCTGCGTCGCAAGAACGGCGTTGAGCTTTCCGAGCAGCCTTTCGACCACGCCGCCCTGGTGGACGCGGCCGCGATCCCGGTAGTGGATCCGAATGCCGTGGTCCTCGCACCCGCGCTGGAAGGCATTCCCTTTGAACTCCTTGGCTGAGTCGGTGACGAGCGACCGTGGTCGACCGAACATCGGCCATCCATGCTCGATGCCGCGCGCGGCCAACCATGCCTCCCTAGGACACATGGCGTGCGCCAGGCAGAGCGCGACCGACAGCGCCGACGGCTTCTCGAGGGTGAGGCAGAAAGCCAAGAATGCAGCGGGTGGCCACGTCGGTGAGGATCGTGAGATATGCCCGGCCGATGAACGTTCCGCCGCCGTCGACGACCTCCACGAAGTTGATGTCGGTGGGCGTGTGATCGATCTCGCAGACATCGAGCGGGCGTGCCGCATGGATGTATCGCGAGAACGTCCGCCGGAACCGTTCGACCTGGATGCAGTATTGTCCCCAGTGCCTTGCCGGCGACGAAGTGCCGTATTTTCGCCGTCCCTGGCGGCTGGCGACGCGCATCTCGTGCTTCGTGCATGGTCGCGGTTTTCGGGATCGATGTCCCGCCTGTCGAAGCGGGATTGCATCCTTCGACCAGACCGAACTGATGCCGCAGCACTTCTGCGCCCGATGCGCCTTCGATCTGCGCACGGCATCGAAGGTCTTCGTCAAAACGTCGGCACGACGGCTGGAACGGTCGATCGACGATATCTGCAGGGTGGCGATGGCCAAGGGATCGATGACGATCGGCGGCCTGACTTCGCGCCTGCTGGGCGCGCCTATCGTTGCAGGCGTCTCATTGGGGAAGACGCTCACGAACCTGTCCACGTCCTCGCGCATCCGCTGCTTCGAATGGCTCGCGGACAAGCCTGTCAGCTGGTTGATGACAGATGAAGACGATGCTGTTGCCCGGCGGCGTCGGCTCGTCCTGGCTGCAGGCGGCCATGACCGGTTGATTGCGCACTTCTCGGATTTCATGGACAAGCATCAAGGATCGCCGAGGTCTGTGCGGTCACCCCCGACCGGCGCCGACCTTGCTGCACTGCTCAAGGCCTATTCGCGCGCCACTGACGATGCGATCAAAACGAAGCGTCACCGTGTTCCTGCGGTCCCACGCGGATAGGATTGCTGCCCGCGAATCACCCATCCCTGGTGATCGGCATGCTATTCATCACCGGCAACGCCCGCATCTTCTTCCCCGTCACTGGAAAACCCCGGCATGATGTCGCCCGCCAGCAGCTTCTCCTTCGACAGCAGGCCTGCATCCTCAAGCGCTTCGATGTCGGGGAGATCGCGCAGAGTGTCGAACCCGAACTGCAGCAGGAACGCCTTGGTCGTGACATACGTGTATGGCGCGCCTGGGGTCGGGCTGCGTGGGCCTGAGGCGATCAGGCCGAAGCCGCGCAAATTGCCGATCAGGTCGCGGCTGATTTCCTTGCCGAAGAAGGAGGACAGTTCGGCACGGGTGATCGGCTGGAAGTAGGCGATCGTCAACAGCACGAGTACCTCCGACTGCGAAAGGTTCTTTTGCCCCTGCTCGCCGGTGCCCAAGGCCGCGTGAATAGCGTCGCCGTAGGCAGAGCGCGTCAAATGCTTCCAGCCGCCGGCGACCGCCACCAGATCGTAGGGCCGGCCGCGCAGTTCCTCGCGGATATCATCGATGATGAGATCGATGTTGCAGCTCTTGCCGACGATACGCGCCAGGGTGTCACGTGTCACCGGCTCGCTGGCCGCGAAGATCGTCGCTTCGACTCTGGCCATCCACTCGCGCCAGCGAACCTCCGCCGGCAGGTGGTCGAGATCGCGATCGAACAGGCGGTCGCCTGATCGATGGTCATCTGACCGGCCCTGCCCTCGCCTCTTGCGCGCCGCTTCAGCCATTTCCTAAAGCCCGTAGATGCGGAACGTGGTGCGGCCGGACAGCTCGCGCACGGCGCCGAGATCGACCAGTCGGTCGAACAGGCGCCGCAGGCCGCGGTCGCTCATCCCGGCGATTTCTTGCGACGCCACGAGCGCATCGTCGGACAGCAGCTTTTCGACGACACGGTCCGCACCCTTCGCGCGCAGCTTCGGCGCGACGGCGAGCAGCCGCTCGGCGCGGCGGCCGAGCTCGGTCGAGAGGTCGATCGCCCGCAGCGCTGCGCGCGCCTGAGCCACGAGCAGGCCCTGCACCCTCTCCCCGCCTGGCGCCTGATCCCTCTGCGTCAGACTGGTTGTTCTCACTCGCACGCCACGCGTGCTCCCGCCCGATGCAGGCTGCGCTCCCAGAAGCGGCACCGCATGCGGCCAACCCAATCTTTGCGCGAGCATGGCGTCGGCGAGCCACGAACCCAAATAGCGTCCGAAGCCATGGCGCCCGGCGCTCGCGAAAGCACCGGTCAGCATCTCGACAACCCCCTTTGCCGCAAACAGCTGGCCGATCTCGTCAACCAGATCGGTGACGGCTTCGTCGCCGCCGGCATGGCCAAGTTCCTCATGCATGGCGGTGAGGCCTGCCTCCGTCAGCAGATGTTCCGGAGGCCGCGCCGCCAGGCGGCGCCAGGCCAAAAACGTCCGGCCAGCGGGCCCGACATCATCGCCCGGGCGGGTGAGCAGCATGGTGTCGCGCAGCGCGGCCTCGTCCTCGGTGCGGCCCGCCTGGCGCACCGTCGCCGCGGCCGCGCCGAGTGCCAGACGTTGCCGCCAGGCGCCGGCCCATCGCTCCTGCCGGCGCACGAGAGCATCGAGCGCGCCGAGGACGGCGCCGGACGCAATCGCAGCATCCTCAAGGGTTTGCGCCGTCTCGACTGCCCTGCGCAGCCAAGATGGCACAGTCGCCATGGGCCCGATCGGCGCCGCGCCGAGCGGCTGGACCGCGTGGTGAGGGGACGATCTGGGGCGAAGAATCATTCTCAGCAGCATGATTCATGGCGGCGCTTTTGACAATCAGTTTCAAGCCAAACCGCCGCCCCTGTCGACAGCGTTTTATGTCCGATAAGGTTCCATTACCGGACATATTCTGATAGGCTCGCAAATCATGGAAAATCCCCCGCCCAAAGCCGCCAGAAACGATCTCCCGGCCGAGGATCCGCTCGACGGCGACCCTCTTGGGAGCGAGATGCCTGATATCGTCGACCTCGTCATGGAGATGGGCCAGCCCACACCCCGCGTACCGGCACACGTCGAGGATCTGGTCGAGACCGCCCGGGAGTATGCCGACAACGCTAGCTCGGAGAGCACCCGCGACGCCTACGCGAAGGATTGGAAGCATTTTTCGTCCTGGTGCCGGCGCAACGGCTTCGATCCCCTGCCCCCGGATTCCAAGGTGATCGGGCTCTATATCAGCGCCTGCGCCGCCGGCGGCGCCAAGCTCGGTGCCCCGGCTCTGTCCGTTTCGACCATCGAGCGTCGACTCTCCGGCCTTTCCTGGAATTTTACGCAGCGCGGCCTCTCCATGGACCGGGCCGATCGCCACATCGCCACCGTGCTCGCCGGCATTCGCCGCAGGCACACCAGGCCACCGCGCGTGAAGGAAGCCGTCCTCGGCGACGACCTCATCGCGATGCTCGCCACGCTCGGTCACGATCTCAGGGGTCTCCGCGACCGCGCCATGCTCCTCCTCGGCTTCGCCGGCGGCCTGCGCCGCTCCGAGATCGTTGGGCTCGACGTCACGCGCGATGATAACAGCGACGGCGCTGGCTGGATCGAGATCCTTCCGGGCAAGGGCGTGCTGGTGACACTGCGCGGCAAGGGCGATCGCTGGCGCGAAGTCGAGGTCGGCCGCGGCTCCAGCGACCACACCTGCCCCGTGGTCGCGCTCGAGACCTGGATCAAGTTCGGCCGCATCGCGCGGGGGCCTCTCTTCCGCCGCATCTTCAAGGACAACAAGACCGTTGACGTCGAGCGGCTCAACGACAAGCACGTCGCCCGCCTGGTCAAGCAGACGGTGCTTGCCGCCGGTATCCGCTCCGGTCTGCCGGACGCCGATCGCGGCCTGCTGTTCGCCGGGCATTCGCTGCGGTCCGGGCTCGCCTCGTCGGCCGAGATCGAGGAGCGATATGTGCAGAAGCAGCTCGGCCATGCGTCGGCGGAAATGACCCGCAAATATCAGCGCCGGCGTGATCGGTTCCGGACGAACCTCACCAAGGCGAGCGGGCTGTAAGACAAAAGTCCGCCTCCCCTGCCCTACTAGATCAAGATTTGCCTCCGCGTTGTCGTCGCTCGGCGTCTCTTCGCCTTCTCCAGTCGTCCCAATCGACGGGCTCCGAGCTGACGACGCTGAGGTCCGCCGGCGTGAAACGCTCGGTAAAAACAATGAGGTTTTGGCACGGCCAGCGCGCGCTCGGCGCCAGTATGCCGTCGAACCCCAAGAAAGCGGCCGCATCCCCGATTTCCTGTGTGCGCTCGTAAGACAGCGATCCGTATGTCTCAGGCGTGACGCCAAGCGCCTTCAATTCGGCCAAGTTAGCGATCCGGAGCGTCCTTTGAGTGCGGACCGATATCCTGTGGAGGACCGACCGGATCTTTGACGGAAAGACAGGTTGGCGGCTTAGGTGAAAATGAATCTCCTCGAGGGAGCCTTCCCGCTCCAAAGAGGTGTAGAGCACATCGAACGAGCCCGGATCCCAACGGGCCCCAGCTGGATAGCCAAGCAGCGGCTCGCGCTCCTCGCGGACAATGCGCCAAACATCCCCCTCGAATGACACGCCCTTGTGCGTATCAAGCAGATCAAGCAGTTCGAGATCTCGCGCCCGTCGCTCCACGCGCCGCCTCAGATGTAGGCGCCGGCGTCGAGGCGTTCGATCACCGCCAGGACTTCCTGGGTACGATCCGCATTGATGAGATCAATCGCGCGCTCGTTGTTGAGAAGGGGATGACGTGAATGCAGCCAAAGCCTTGTTTCATCTGCGGTGTAAAAGTCGGATAGGCGATCAACAACGTACCGCAGGTCGGCAATAACCGTCTGGGTTCGAAGATTTGGAGAGCCGTTGCCATGCGACCATCGCGATACCGTCGCGGTCGACACATCGACAATGTTGGCGATGTCCTTGCCCTGCAGGCCTCCCCGAGACCGAAGATCGTCCAGAATTCGTGCTACTGCTGTGCTCATGTTGTTACCTGCGGTGCGAAGCTAGGCTCGCACCCCTCCCCTGCCGCCGCGGTGGGACAGGAGCCCTTGGCTGGCCGGCAATCGTGCCGTTCAGGGCATCCAGGACCGCATGCATCTTTTCCAGCCGGTCGCTACTGCGCTGCAGCAGCTCCGACAAGCCTTCATCCGATATCTTGAGCTTCGCGGCCGACCGCGCGACCCGTTCCGCGGCAGCCAGCTCCTTCTCAAGAAAATGCTGCGGACGTCGCGCGTCGGGTACCGCTGACAGTTCCCGGATCTGGCGAGCGCGCTGGCGCAGATAGTGCGCCTTCGGATCCTTCAACGTGTCGCTCAGGCCATTCGGACAACATGACCGATCGTGGCAACACAGCAGAGGTTTGGCTCCTTGTGCAGCCATCAGCGCGTCGACCTGCTTCACGCTGAGAAGGCGATCCAGGCCGCCGATCAGAACCCGCTTCTCGCGTCCTCCGCCGCCAGTCTGAGGCGGCTTCCCCCAGTCACTGGCATCGAAGCGCTCCTTTTCGGCAACGCCATGACAAATTCCACCGGCGGCACCGAAGGCCGCAATGGCGACACCCACAAGACCACCGACTCCATCAGCGACGACAGGAACCTCCAGCCTGTGAAAGTCCATCATGGCTGCGATGTACCGTCGCAATCCCATCGGCGTGGCGTCGGCGCCAAAGCCCGAGACCCGGAACCACAGATTTTCGAACGGCACAGTCTTCAGCGCGGTGATGAACGCCCGTCGTTGGGCGGGATCGCGAAGGGAGGCGTTCTTGATCATCAACGGGTAGTCGATGCCGATGTGTTTCCCTCCTTCCGCATCGAGCGCCCGACGCAGCGCGGCGGTGGCCTCGCAATCAAGGGCAAGAAGCTGGTCCGTCGAGCCCTCAAGAACATGCGCGGGTGCCTGTACGGCATGAAAGCCCTGCCGCACCGCAAAGCGGGCTATCTGGCCGATGACGTCCCGGTTCGCGTTTGGTCGCAGATCGTCGGGTGTCAGAACGCTCTCGGGGTTTGCCCAGGGCGCCGACCTCGCCGCTCCACCAAATCGGCCAATTGACGAAAGCTCGGCGACATTGGTGTCGAGGATCAGTTCTCCGCCGACCTCGGTGAGGGCCGTCAGAAGATCATGTTGCCTCAGCGCCGCTGACGCTTCCACCACGACCCGATCAACCATCATCTTTCCCGACCCAAGAAGGGTCTCGAGTTGCCGGTGACCACTGGTTCCCACGCGCAAAAAGTGGCCGACCGGTTTCGGCTGGCCATGCAGGTAGACGACGTTCTCGTTCATTTTCGTGCTCCTGCTGCTATTTACGTTTTGATTTCACGAATGTCAATCGTGAAATCGATACGCAACTTTTGACTAAATCACTATCGATAATGACCGCTTATCGATAGTGATTGATCTCGCCGCCCAAATCAGTCATTTTCGGCCCCAGGATGGCCGCCGGCGACGTCCCGCGCGGCCGAGAATGACGCAAGGCGCGGCCATTCCGCCGCGCGAGAGAGGGCGCCCGGCATGTCCGACCAAAAACCCGTCCGCCTGCCCGACCCCGCTTCCGTCGCAACGGTGCTCGCATCTCTGGAGGCGCAGGCGGCCGACGCCGGGCTCGCCCCTGCCCTCAACAAGGCCTTTCCAGGCTTTTCGTTCTCGACCGCGCCGGTCGACGACTTTTACTGGCGCGGCGACGCCCGCACCGTCTTGTCCGCCGATGGCACCCGCCTCGGCGACCATCGCGCCTGGGTGGAAAAAGAGCTGGCCGAACTCAACGGCGATCTCACCGCCTTCTGGAACCGGCATCGCCAGCCCGGAGAAAAATTCGCCGAATGGCGCGGCGCCAGCGCCTTCGCCTTTGCGCCGACCGGTCCGGGCGTCGCCGATTTTATCCAGCTCTCGCTCGGCCGCGAGATCGAGGTTTTGGCCGGCCCCGTAGTCGATCCCGATTATCGCCCCTATAGCGCCGACGATCTTTTGCAGCCGACCTGGGTTTCTCGTGATTCCGCTGCCGAGGCGCAGCCGCTCGCAGGACCAGTCTACCGGCTGCGCGGCCGCGCCGGCGGCGGCATCGTTCACATGCGCAGTTTTCTGGCGCGCGGGGCCCACGTCGAACGCGAGCAGCGGGAGGCGCGCCGAACCGAGCTCGAGAACAGCGTCCTTCATGAGGTAGGGCCCGCCGGCACACGAGACATCCCGTTCCTGGAAGCCAGTCCCGGGTGGTTCGATTTCGTACCGCGCGAAAACCGCTTTTTTGCCGACTGGGAGCGGTCGAGCGCTTGCGCCCACCGGATTTTTGACCATTGGGCCTTCGACATCCACGACTTTGAGGAACGCGGCCGGCGCGAGATCGGTTTTATCCCGCGGCCGCTCAAAATGCCCGCCGGGAAGCTGGCGTTGGGAGTCAATATCTCGGTGCACCGGCTCATGGAGCGCACCGAGGCGATCGACGCCGAGGTGGGCCTGCCCTTCGCCTGGTTCTTTTTTTTGACGCACGGGCACTGGGTCGATCCGGACGTTGGCGATGCGATCGCTGAAGGCCTGCGCCAAGGACGGGTGCGTTTGCCCGATCGAGACGCCGCCGTGCTGCTCGCCTGGGCCGACAAAAAATATCTGTTCTGAGCCGCCGTCATGGATCTTCGCCTGCCAAAACCCGTACCCGACCAAAAACTGCGCCGCGCGGAGGCGCTCGATGCGCTGGATTCGGTGCTGCCATTCGACCGGCGCGATTTTCTGGCCGAACTTTTGACCGACGACGACGTCGCAACCCTGCGTCATCTCGCAAAAGAAGGCATCGGCGATAATTCGCTGCGGGCGCTCGCTTCCGACCTTGGCTACCTCGAGGCTTGGTGCCGGGCGTCCACGGGCGAGCCTCTGCCCTGGCCGGCGCCGGAAGCGCTGTTGCTAAAGTTCGTCGCGCATCATCTATGGGATCGAGCCAGGCGCGAAACCGATCCAGCGCACGGCATGCCTGGCGACGTGACGGTCGCCCTTAAGGAGGCAGGGCTTCTGCGAGTCGACGGTCCCCACGCGCCCGGCACGGTTCGCAGGCGGCTGTCGAGCTGGTCGACGTTAACTAAATGGCGTGGACTGAAAGGAAACTTCAACGCTCTGGGGCTGCAGAGCGCCGTAAAGCTTGCCGTGCGCGCCAGCGCCCGACCGCGCGGCCGCAAGAGCAAGAAAGCCGTGACCGCCGACATTTTGACCGTGCTGCTCAAGGCCTGTGCCGGCGACCGTCTCGTCGACGTCAGGGATCGCGCGATCCTCATCACCGCCTTCGCCTCCGGCGGCCGGCGTCGCAGCGAAATTTCGGCGCTGCGCGTCGAGCAGATCGTCGAAGAGGAGCCGGTACCCACCGATCCCAAGGCTCCCCACGGCGAAAAACTGCCGTGCCTGTCGATCCGGCTCGGCCGGACCAAGACGACACAAGCCGACAGCGACGCCTTCGTGGTGCTGATCGGCGGTCCGGTGCGGGTCCTGCGGGAGTGGCTGGAGCGTGCGAACATCAGCGAAGGCGCCGTGTTCCGCGGCATCGACCGTTGGGGCAATCTCGAAAAGCGGGCCCTGACGCCGCAGGCGGTGAACCTGATCCTGAAGCGCCGCATCGCTGAGGCAGGCCTCGACCCGCAAGCCTTTTCCGCGCATGGCCTGCGCTCGGGCTACCTCACCGAAACCGCCCGCCGCGGCATTCCGCTGCCGGAAGCCATGCAGCAGTCGCAGCACCACTCGGTCCAGCAGGCTTCGAACTATTACAATGACGCGGAGCGGACGCTCGGCCGGGCGGCGCGGGTGATCATATAGATCCGGATGATGGTGCAGGTCGCTCGCGGCGCGCGCATGCCGTTTCGCGCGGAACGCGCCGTGCAACAAGCTCCCGCCCTTACGCTGCACGGAGATGTCGAGACCAAAGGCCATGCCCCGGCACAAAGTGCAAGATCCCAAGGCAACTGACCGCGGGAAACCGAACCTCGGATCCGGACCCGGCAGATCGATGATAAGCGCGTCGAGGCGCGGGATCGAATTGACCAGGACCGCCTTTGGAAACTATCCGGACAAGCGGAGTTCCGCCAGTGCCGTTCGCGCCGCGATGCAGGTCCTTCAGCTTCATACCGGACCCTTGAGACCGTCCCCGTGCTCACCCCGCCATCCTCGCCGTGGCGCCGTTCGCCTTCAGCGCCGCCATCAGCATCGGTCCGACCGAAAACGCCCCTGCCCTGGCCTTGTCAGTCAGCACGCGCAGGTATCCGCCGGCGGAATTGATGTGCTGAGCGCGTCGCAGGATGCAGGCAATCACGATCGCGGCGGTTTCCTGGCCCATCGCATGGCAGGCCTCCTCATACGCCGACGGCGAGACGCCAAGGTAGCCCCGCACCTGGGCGGCGGTAATCATGAAATCGCGCCAATTGCCGATGCCATCGACGGCGTAGTCGGCAATTTCGGGGCAGGCCTTCAGCACAAGCCCCAGCGGATAGGTTTTCGGGGGCTCTGCGGTTCTCGTCCGTGGCTCGGCCGTCGCCCCGCTTTTCTCGAAAGCAGGTTCAAATTCAAAAATAGAGTCGGTATTTGAATTAGATTGCTGCCGCTCGTTTTGAGAGTCATTGCCGCTCGGATTCGTGGATTTCATATGAATTGCCAGCAGCTTATCCACATCATCACGCAAGGAGGCCAGCTCGGCCACGATAGGCTCGAGCTCGGCAATGCAGGCTCGGCGCGGAATAGCCTCCACAACCTGGCGGAAACGCTTCCACAGGCCTCCCCAGTCACCTGGGACATCTTCGTCATAGGCCGCCTCGATCAGCTTGTGGATGTCACGCCGGTGCAAGGTAATCCGCTCGCGCATAAGCCTGAGCGCCCTGTTGTCGGCGCGAACACGCTCGGCCGCCGCCTCGAACTCATAAGCACGGGCCAGCAGCGGCGCCAGGGAAAAACCAAAGGCTTCCTCGATATCCCCTCCTCTGCCCTTGCGCGCGTAGCGCTTGCCGTTCGGGCTGTCCCGACGGATGATCAGCCCGCAGTCCACAAGGGCCGCCAGGTGCCGCCTGAGCGTGGCATCGGGCATTCCGTGCGCCCTGAGCGACAGCTGAGCGTTCGAGGGAAAGACGATCAGTCCGTTCTCCTCACTCAACTCACTGTCAGGATAGAAAGATAGCAGCGCATTCAGCACGGCTAGGGCACGATCACCGATGCCGACGATGCTCTTGCCTTCGCAGAGGTTGCGGTAAATCTGCCATTTATCGACGACCCGGCCCTTCGGGATCTCACGTGACTCGTTCTGCGCTGCCAGCATGGCAAGCGACATCGGCCGCCGCCCAAAGGGCGTCGTTGCAATACCCGTCTCCATTTCTTCCTTCGCCTTCAATTAGGCAAAAGAAATCTGCTCGCCAAAACGACGCCAATGACTCTTGACAGTGATTCGTGGAGATGCGATTCTCAGAGTGCTTAGTTCAGAGAGAGGCTTCCACGGCTTGCCGTTCGGGGGCCTTTTTCTTTTGCGGTTTCAGACTCCTTGTTTCGTGGTGGACTTGCGAAAGGCCTCAAACAGGTCGTCCAGTTGTCCGGCGATAAACGCTGCGAAGCGCGATCCTTCAGCCTCCCCCACGGCGATCACGGCAGTTTTTCCATTGTCTTTGAGGCGGACGCTGACCGTTTTGTCTGGAGCAGCCCAGGATTTCGTAGCAATCTTGGGCTCTGATGGCTTGGCCGGACCCGCAGGTTCTTTGATCGCATTAGTACCCGCCGGCAGCGTCTCAAGCAGCATAATGAATCTGTCATCGGACGTTGCCTCGCGGAATTTGTTTTTGTGAGTAAGATCGAAGGCTTTCGCGAGTGAGCCTTCTACGGAATAGCGGTTTGAGAATTCCTGCCATCGTCCTCGACCTATCCCGGGAGCTTTACCGATCGATTGCAGTATCTCCTTGTCGACCGAGGAGGCGATTTTGATCATCTCGGAGACGTGCGATTTTCCTGTCGACAACGAAGCGCAGATGGTGTCCCGTTTGTATCCTGCTTCCTGCTGCGCAAGCGCAAAAGCGCATTTTTCGATGTATGAAAGATCCTCTCGAGCGGTATTTTCTTCCCCTTGGAAAATAACTGCTTGTTCATCATTCAACTCGCGGACGGCCGCTTTGAAGGCGATCCCAAGCTGCTTGGCGGCCGCTAGTCTCCTCCGACCATAGACGATTTGAAACTCGCCATCCTTGCCTTGCACTGGCCGAACCAATCCAGGCACAATTTGACCGCGCTCCCGCATGGATTCTGTGATTTCAGCAATGGCGGAAATCTCGTAGGCGTCATCATATCGATCGGTGATAGATGACGGCCTTATTTTGTCGGGATCGAGTTCAATGATTTGCTCGCCTGACCTCAGTAACTTGTCAGCGATATCGCTTCGTTCTTGCATTTGGCGAACACCAGCCGCCACCTTCATCAGGTGCGGCGATGACGTGCGACGGCTGAGATTCTCCTCCGAATTCTCCTCCCCGAGTTGCCCCAAAACAGCAGCAAACATGCCCTTAGAGTCTTTACGGCTCACTGTTCACGCCTCCATGCCATTGTGATGAGGCTTTCTATTTCCGCGTTCGCGGCATTGATGGATTCGATTGCACGATCATAAGTTTTAGGTGCGGAGAACCTCGATCGTTGCACCTCATAGAGGCTCTGCTTCCAAGTAAGAGCGTCCGCGACCGCAGTGGATTTGGAGACGGAATTGAGCAGTAGATCCTCGCCAAACACTTGACGCATTAGCGCCTGCATATTGGCTTGCGGATGGTCGTTGGCCTCAAATTTTGTGATGAGGAATTTTGCGAAATCCCAACGCGCGCCGGCACCGGCCTCATCCAGGATTTGCATATAAGACGCAGCCAGCTCCAAAAACTTGCCCGTGGAGTCGACATCGAGCATGTGCGCTGGAACGGGGATTAGGACCCCGGTAGCGGCAGTGAGCGAGGAAAGCGTCAGGAAATTTAGTGACGGCGCACAGTCGAGAAGAACGATATCGTAGCGATCGACGATCTGTTCGAGGGCCTGTGACACTCGAAGCAGAAAATTGGTTCCACCGTTCTTGCGCATTTCAAGGGTAACGGCGGTTTCGAATTCTGTCAGCTCAAGGCCGGCGCAGATGACGTCGAACCCGATGATATGAGTCTGATGTACAATCTTTTCCGTCGGCACCGGATCATCAAACCGAATCGCCGAGTAAAGGGTGTCACCTTCTCGGTAGTCAAATCCCGGTAACGCTCCTTGCAGACTTGTTAACGACGCTTGGGGATCCATGTCGACTGCGAGAACGCGATATCCTCGTAGTGCCAACCAATGACCCAAGTGAATAGTGGTCGCTGTCTTGGACGATCCGCCTTTGAAGTTCGTGATCGCGATGATCTGGCAATCCTCGCCTTCAACACGACGAGGATTGATCCATTTCTTCCGTGCCTTTTCCGCCAGGTGCATCCGAAGGTCCAGCACCTGCTCCACAGAATATAGGCGCTTCCCGGTGGCCGTTGTTTCTGGCTCGGGTCCCTGCCCTTTTAAGGAGACCTGCCGTATGTAAGCTTCGGTCACTCCCAGCAATGCTGCCACTTCCGTCGAAGTGAATTTGCGCATCGTACGAACCGCGTCAGGAGGATACTGAGCCAGCGAAAGATTGTTGAGTGCCTTATCGAGTTTCGTCGAGAAGGTATTCATGAACTGAAGGCTGCTTAGATGCCGCGTCACCCAAATTCTCCTCTTGCACCCAGCGCCTATTGACAGCGACTGTGGTTAACAAGCTGTTAACGCCACGCCAACTACGCCAACTTTTCGAATTACGCGGTTTTTCCGTTACTGGGCTTATGCCCGATTCGCAGAATTCGGGCAAATAGACATAAGGCAGTTCCCAGCTGGGAACTTTCGCTATCGCTGTCTGCCCTATGCCGTCAAAAATGCGCATCAGGTGTTGAAAAATATAGCTATGAAGGTGGTCACGCAGCATGGGCGCACGGGCGAGCCCCTTGCCCGCCTTGTTCTAGTGGATAGTCGACGTCGGTGTGCCGGTTGGCTCTAGCTTCCGCGTGCGGCGGCGAGCGACCTACAAAGGCGCGGGCAGCTTTCGGCGCCTCGAGATGCCCCCACATTGGTGCGGCGGCGAAATTCCCATTGTGACGGCAGGCACGGTACTCGCGCAGTCCTAGGGTGTCACATCCTTCGCGTCGGAGACGATCGGATGTGTTTGTCATGCAGCCATGCCACGGCGCTTCCGATGTCACTTCGGCAATCGCGCCTACCAGGTTGGCGAGTTAGACGCCCCACGCCCCCCTTCCCTGCAAACAAGCATTCCGCGCCAAGCGGTTATCGAGAATGGCAACTCAACGGCTAGGATTTGTCGCCAGGCATCGCACGCGATTTGACAGCAATCAGCACCGTTGGCACGTGGGCGTCCTGTCCAAGCGCACCCCCCTCCAGTGCGTAGTCGATGGGGCAAGCAGGAGGCTGAAGTCGCCAGGCAGCCTACATCTGCGTCTAGTCCAACTGTGGTGAAGGACCCCGAGGACGCATCGAGAAGCAAACTTCTCGCACAACTCTTAAACCGGACCTCGCCGGTGCGGCCGCCCTCCGCGATGCTACATCAAACGCGACAAACGCTTCGCTATACTCTCCCATGGCTCGCCCTCCGTGCGTGAGGATCGGCTCGGCCCATCCGAGCAACCCTCATCTCTTAATCGCACGAAAGGGCGGGCCACCGATCTCAGCCCTGGAACATGAGGTCTAGCACGCACCACCCGTGCTTTAAGTTCCCAGCTGGGAACAGCTTTTCAAGTCGGAGGGATGCACGGCACCAAGAAACCCTGGACACTCATCAACTGTATGGTGGGGCATGTGGCTCTCGGGCGCATTGGCGCATCCCGTGTCACCTGCGGGTGTGGGCGTACCGCACCACAAATCCTGACGCCTTAGTTAGAACTCGAAACCGGTCACGCCGTCGCTGATAGTTGCGTGTCATCTCGGCGCTGGCGTGGTAGCTGCTTTTTGCACATAGCGCTCGTCGAGCTCGGCTGAGGACGCGCGCAACGATGGCCAAAAACTTTTGGCCGCGCTGGCCTCGGGAAAGATCCCCGCGCACGCCAGCGGCCAAAGCGGCGCGTCTGACCAGCCGCGCCACCTTCTGATCGTTCAGCCGCTCGGCTCCCACCGCCTTGCCCTGACCGGTAACAAAGCGGAAGGAGGGGGCCATGCGCGATACGGGCCAGCTTCAGCCAGGTCTGCAGGGCGACAACCGGGCAGGTGGCGTCGGACGAGCCGCGACCAATTTCGACCTCGCGCCAGCCGGTCTTGCCCCGCAACGTAACCGCCCATGTCTGGAAAGAATTCAATCCAGCCGCGACCGTCGTCGGTTTGATCACGCGCAACACCAGGCCGAGATCCCGAGGCCTGGGCCGTGATGTAGAGGCCGACGATTTGTGGATCTGGCGGCGGCGGATCAAACGTCTGACGCCGGCAGCAGCCGCAAAAATCCTTCCAGTCCGCGGCATAGGCGCGACGGGTGTTTGCCGAACTTGCTGCCTCGACATAGTCGCGCGCACGGCTGGCTCAATCCGCTTGCGTGCTAGGCAGCACCTCGAATTGGTTCGGTGCCGAGCTTGAAAGCTGCCCAGAACTGCCATATCTTTTGCACAAGAAATATGACTCTGCATGTGGTAGGAGGAATCGTATGAGCCAGGTACTCAAGACACTCGAGCAGAATGGACCTCTCATCTTGTCCTATATGGACCGCAACGGGAAGATTGCGATCGAGCAGGTCGCGGACGGTTTTGGCATGTCCAAGGGACAGCTGGCCCAGACCGCTGGTCTTGCTCGCGAGACCGTCTATCGATCACAGCGCAGCGCTACGGCAAAGACACAGGGACGCTTGCGGGAAATGCTTGAGATTATCAGCCGCGTGACGGATTGGGCGGGGGGCAAGGAGCAGGCGATGGCCTGGTATCGAGCTCAGCCGCTTCCAGCTTTTGGCGGACGCACTGCTGAAGCGCTGGTGAAGGACGGCAAGGCCGCTGCGGTCCGTGATTATCTCGATCACATGGCCGTTGGTGGTTTTGCGTGAGGTTCATCAGAACCTGCTACCGGGCACACGATCCACGTTGGGCATTCAAGCCGACTTCCGGTGAAGGAGCGGCGATCAGAGGTGCGCGATTCAATCCCAAAGGTGGGCCTGCGCTCTATCTGGCGTTGACCCTGATGACAGCGATCAAGGAAGCCAACCAGGGTTTCGCGCAGCGGATCGATCCTTGCGTGCTTTGCTCCTATGAGATCGATTGTGACGACATCTCGGATCTGACAACGGAAGAGGGGAGAGCAGAGTTTTCAGTGACGCACGAAGAGATGGCCTGCGCCTGGGCCACGGCTCATAGCGACGGCGAGCGCCCGGCGTCCTGGTCCATCTACGACCGGCTGCGGCCTCGAAATACTGCCGGCATCGTGGTCCCAAGTTTCGCGCCGAGCGCCGAGATGGAGGATCGCAACCTGGTCCTTTGGGACTGGGGTCCGGATCTGCCGCACAAGGTAACTGTATTCGACCCGAGCGGTCGGTTGCCTAAGGACCAGCTATCCTGGCGATAACGCACTCTCGGCATCCGAAGGGCAGGGGAGGGGTCTTTCGCCTTACAGGCCTGATGCTTTGGTGAGATTGACCCGCAAGCGGTCACGCCGCGGCTGATACCTGCGGGTCATCTCGGCGCTGGTATGGCCGAGTTGCTTCTGCACATAGCGTTCATCGACCTCGGCCGAGGAGGCGAGGCCGGCGCGCAGCGAATGGTCAAGAGGGGCGCGGCCATTTGCTTTCGCATGCTGTCGCCCTGGAGCACGATGCGGTGGGCGTTGTGCACGATCCGATCGAGAATGGCGTCGGCGACGGTGGGGTCTGCGATCAGGTCATGCCATCTGGCCACCGGGACCTGGGCGGTGATCAGGGTGGATTTGCGGCGATAGCGTTCCTCGACGATTTAGAACAGATGGAAGCGCTTGCGGCGCGACAATCAACGTGAGAGCTCGTATTGCCTCACCGAGGAGTGCTCCGAGCAACGCTGCCGTTGCCTCATCAGGATGTTCCCGTGGTCGCGATCCGTCACTCCGTCATTGCCTGGAAGGTCGCTGCTGACGAAGTTGTGCCGAACACCATCTCATGAGCCTTTTCCTTTCGCCATATTTTGACGCGACGTTGCAGCGTGCGCAGAAGGAGATCGGGATATTTCTCCGGGTATTCCGACTGCAGCCGCGCCAGCAATTCCCGGCTCGTTTGCCACGGCCCTTCTTCAAACCAGCCACGTAGCTCGTGGGTGACCCCTGCAAATGGATCAGGACGCCGCCGTTCCCGCTTCTGTTTTGGTTTCGGCTTCGCAGTAGGTCGTATTTCGCCCTCCCTCCATGCGGTTCGCAAGCCTGAAAGGAACTCATCGAGCGCCGGCTCGGACACCGCGGAATCTGATGTGGGTAATCGATCGGCTGAGGCCACAAGGCGCCGTTGTGCGGCTCGCATGTCGCTCAGCAGGCTGACAGGATCCAGCTGCGCAGCCATCTGCGCCAGCTTCGCGCGAACAGACGCCGGCGTCAGCGGGTGTTCCATCAAGCGCTGGCAGGGTGTCGCCGGAAGGTGATAGCGCTTGCGCACCCTGGCGCCGTCACGCGCCTTTTCCGCCAGCTTGAACGAGGGCTGGAAGAAGTTCACGAACAGCCGAACCGTCGAATAGAGCTGTGCAAGGGCCGCAGCGGCCTCAAGCCCCTCCAGCCGACGATACCCGACAATGCGCCGCACCACGGCGCCGTTCTTCTGCTCGACGAACGCCTGATCGCTCTTGCGGTAAGGGCGGCAGCGGGTGAACTCGATGCCGGCATCCAGACAGTAATCGCGTATCGTCTCGTTCAGGAACACGCTGTCATTGTCCGTGTCGAATCCGAGAAGCTGGAATGGCAGGAGCCGCCGTAATTCCGTCAGCACTTCGCTCAACAGCTTCTGCTCACGCACCAGCAAGGGCGCGCATTCCGTCCATCCGCTCGCGATGTCGGTAAGACAAAGCGTTTGTATGAAGCTTCCACGCGCCGCCGGTCCGCTGTGCGCCACCAGGTCGGCCTCGACGAAGCCAGGCGGAGAATCCTGCCAGTCGGAGAAGGTTCGGATCGGAACGCTGCGCCGCAGCGCGGTGGACGCTGTGCTGCGACGGCGTCTCGGCCCACCAGCGATGTCTCGAACCTCGCGAAGCGCGCGATCGATCATCGCCGCGCTCATCGCTAATAACCGGGTGCGGATCTCTGCTGTTAGATGAAGATGCCCATGGCGCTCCATCGCCTCCACCAGAATCGGAATCAACGTCTTCAGACGCTTGCCGCAGATGCGGTCCGAAGCCTCCCAGAGCACGATCAACGCTTCACGAACGGCATCATCGTAAATACGACGCTCGGGTCGAGGTCCCGAACGAGTCCCCGGCGAACCTTTGCGAAGCAGCCGCATTGCGTGCTTGCGGTGAAAGCCACTCACGGCAACAAATTCATCCAGAATCCGCCCCTTTTCGGCACGGTCGCCCTCAAGATAGCGCTGCCTTACCGCACCCACCAATTCATCGCGAGTCGCCATGCTTACACGCCTCATCAGATCTGCTCCTGCCACACCATCGTCGGGAGCAGATCTGATGAGGCAACGACTTAATATTCAGGAGCAATTCAGACGAGGCAATGCGCAGGTCCACGAACCCGGACGCATGGGATTGTCGGATTTCACCGACATGGGCTCCGCCGGGATCACGATCGCGGGCATTCCTCTCGATCACCGGCTCTATCATTTCCGGCTCGCCTATTCCGGCTTCGAACACGCCCATGTCGTGCTCGGCGGCGAAAGCTTCGTCGCCCTGGCGGAGGGAATGCAGAACGCGCTGTGGTCGCTCGGCGGCGTTCCGTTGGAGCATCGCAGCGACAGCCTGTCGGCCGCGTTCCGCAATCTTGACCGGGACGCCCGGGAAGACCTGACCCGCCGCTACGAGGAACTGTGTGGCCACTACCGCATGACGGCGACCCGCAACAATGCCGGCGTCGCGCATGAGAACGGCTCCATCGAGGGGCCGCACGGCCATCTCAAGCGCACCATCAATGACGCGCTGCTGATGAGGGGGTCGAGCGATTTCGACGATCTGGCCGCCTACCGCCGCTTCGTCGACGACTAACGCTGCCAAAGGGACGCTTTCGATCCCACATCCGGAATCCGCCACTAAGCTACATAATCTTGTGCCTTGTAGGACAGTTTGGGGCAATGTCAGTTTTGGTAGTCTAGGAAAATGTAGGAAAACCAGTTAGTTCGCTGGACGGCTGTGACCTGGCGCGTCCCTTGCAATGGTATCGATTATAGATCGAATACCAAATTCAAAAGGAAGCACAATGTCGCGTCAGATGAAATTCATAGCGTTTCTCATGGCTGGACCAACTTTCCATCACCACGGCATGTGGCGTCATCCAGAAACAGAGAACAGGTTTCTGGATCCGGCATTCTGGGAAACACTGGCTAGAACTCTCGAAATCGGCAGATTTGACGGATTATTCTTTGCAGATACACTGTGCTTCCACAGCGAAACCGCCATGGCACGGGGAGGGCAGATGTCGCTACTCGATCCTGTCCCTCTTATTGCGATGATGGCGCGGGCGACGTCGCGCATTGGGCTCGGCGTGACAATATCCACAAGTTTCCAAGAGCCATATGCGATAGCCCGCGTGCTTTCCTCGCTCGATGTGCTGAGCGGCGGCCGCATAGCTTGGAATATCGTGACTTCCTCATATCACCGGGCAGCGCAGAATTTCGGCAAGAACGCGCTCCTGGCGCGCGATGAACGCTACGACCGTGCCGAGGAGGTCCTGAAAGTCTGTCTTGACATGTGGACGGGTTGGGCCGAGGACGCGCTCGTTCTCGACAAGGAAAGCGGCGACTTCATTGACGAGGCGAAGATGCGCCGCACCGAGATCGCGGGAAAATTTGTTGGGGCGAGTGGCATGTTCACCGTCCCACCGAGCCCTCAGCGGCACCCGGTCATCATGCAGGCCGGATCCTCACCGCGCGGACGCAAATTTGCGGCCAGCTACGCCGAACTCGTCTTCACGCTGCAGCATTCGTTGCCAGACATGCAGGAATTCTATGCAGACATGAAAAGTCGCGTCGACAGCGAGGGGCGGAATCCAGATGATTGCTCCATCTTGGTCTCAGTGGACCCGATCCTCGGCGAAACGGAATCGATTGCCCGGGAGAAGCAGGCCTACATCAATGAACTTGTCGATCCTCGCGTCGGAATCCCATTAATGTCAGCCCATACTGGGGTCGACTGGTCACAATATCCGGTAGACAAGCCGATTAGCGAAATTCCGGCAGAGGTCGGCTCTCGTGGGTCCTTCGATGTTATTCTTCAGGGAACCAAAGCCAGCAATCTCACGCTCGGAGAAGCAGCCAAGCGCTTCGCAACAAGTGAGCTTTGTCCTCAACTCGTTGGCACGCCCGAGAGCGTGGCAGACGAACTCCAGGCATTCTTCGAGGAGAAAGCGTGCGATGGGTTCATCGTGACGCCCACTGAAATGCCCGGCTCCTTCGAGGCTTTCACGCGATCGGTCGTCCCGATCCTCCAAAAGCGTGGAGTCTTCCGCAAGGAGTATCCGGGCTCGACACTCAGGGAAACGCTAAAGGTGTAATGCCCGAGGTGCCGCGCAGACTTGCCCCCCCGGGGCAGCTGTCCGTGCTGCGGCGGCACTACCGCGCATCGGTATTGGCAGATTCGTGAGCAAGGCATGCTTTCGTTTCCTGAAGGCGTTTCCGGGGAGGATTCCGCTGCCGTCGATCTCTGGCAAACTACCGTTTTCTAGACACCATACGAGGTGGCTCTCGAATTGTGGTCCGATGGCCGCTTTTTGTTCAGAAACTATGTGCATGATTTTATTGTATGGAAAACGCTGTCAGTATGGTTCAAAGACCCGGTCTGGGCGCTGACGGCAGTCCAGCGGACTATCGCCGTTCAGTTCAGTGAAGCTGTTTCTTGGTCCAGGGCCTCGACAGTGCCCGGATTACCTTGGCGAACACGTACTCCTCCGAAATATCCGCTTCGGTAGGCCTCGATCGAGTCGTTGAAGTTTCCGGCATAAAACCACCATACCAGCTAGTGACCATCCTGTGGATCTTGGCGAAGAGCGCTGTGCCGAGTCTGATGTTTTCGCAGGTCTTTACGCGGCTTTCGGTTGCCTCGGACGTATCCCCGGCCCCAACGCCGGCCGGATACCGCGTCAGGCCGACCCGGACGATCGCCTTGCCGAAACACGCTGCGAGGTTCGAACCGCGCCTTGCAACCTTCTCTGGCCCGCGCGATGAGGCGGAGCTGGTTCGTAGAGTTAGGCTCTCGCGACACGGACGGCGTAGAGGCCACGCCATGAAGCGTTGGAAGAATTCGGTAATCCGCCGTCTGGTGAGACTGGCGAACGGAGAGCCAGCGGATGGCGCGGATTGACGATCGCATCCAAGCGCTCGCGGAAAAAACGCCCGTCCAATCGCTATCGGAAGAACGATCTCGTTTTCCAATATACCTCAGATCAATGGAAATCCCGAAGGCCATGAATTGGATTGTCTCTCAGGGCGGGCCATCGGCGCGATCGGCGGCGCTTTTGGCGGCGTTCGCCTTCCCGTCGCCTTCGCAAGCTGCCTGCATAGACCTGCAGAACCGACGCGGGGCGCCGGCAGTTCGACTGTGATCTTCTTGGACCGTCAGCGGAGTGGTGGAGGGGACAGCTTGCATCTCCCCTCTTAGCGGCTCCAAGTCATCCATGGTGATCGATTGCCCAGATACATGTGTAATCACCTCAACCGCGTTGAGCATGCCATGCGATAGAGCGAAATCGCAGGCTGGCCGGCTGCCACCTTCGGAACGTCTCCGCAATCATTTGCAGTATGGAATCCCAATGCTCAGGTGAGACTTGGCTTGGGATATCATGTCTCCCAGCCCAAAACTTGACAAACCGCTCTTCGCTCATTGATACAGCTTCGGTGGTAGCGAGTGAGATGCAGTTGCCCAGATTGGGATATTGATTGAGGAGCGGTTCGTAGGTGCCCATTTGACCGACGAGTGTAGTAACCGCCCGTCGTAAAGCGGGTGCCATATCGCGTATCCTATTTTCGATTTCGAGTTGAAAGGGATCACTCTCAAGATCTGCAAGAAGGGTCACAATTGTGAAAAACCCGCGAGGCCGCAGGATTCGCATGCTTTCGCGAAGTGCTTCGCGCGCGTTCGTCAAATGGAACGACAGGCTGTAGCAAACCCAATCCAGCGATGCGTCGGCGAGGCCCGTGCTTTCACCCGGTGCATTGATCCAGGAAACGGCAGGATAAGATGGGCCTAGCTTCCGCCCGACCGCAACCATCTGACTATCAGGTTCCACAGCATAGCCTGAAAGTCCCATGTCAGCTAAGGCATAGGCGATTTGGCCAGTACCTGCGCCGATATCCCCGAAGATCGGGCGCTCGGCTGAGTGCTTTACTTGATCAAGAAGATATTGAAGGACCCGCCGTGAATACGGTGGGAACGCCGGATAAAACTCTGCTATCTCGGAAAAACTTCCAAAAGACCGCCTATTAGAAACTTCCATCTTCTGCTCCATCACCTTTTCTTCCATCTCGCCACGCGCAACATGAACCCCGCCAGCCAGCTTCCGCGCTACCTCAGAAGCAAAGAGTTCAAAACTCGTGCCAACTTGGCTAATCAAGCCGATGCGAAGAATTTTGGACTATTTGCGCCGATTGCCTGCGATGAAAAGTGAGCGATCGGCCAAACAAGCTCGTGTCACAGCCCCGACAAACCCGACAGACTGTCAGATTGCCTCGTCTGAATTGCTCCAGAATAGCACATCGGACAACATGGGCACCGCGGCCGAGCATCAGCGAGTCTCAGGTCGAGATCGATGATCTCCGAAATCACCAATCCCGTTTGCGCGGCCAGCAACAGCAGAGTGTGATCGCGCCGTCCCGGCCATGTGCTGCGGTTCGGGCAGATCAGGATGAGCTTCAATCTCGGACCAGCGATGCGGGAAGATCAACGTTCGTCATCGCCGGCATCCATGATCCTTATGCCGCCCGCCTGCAGGATCAATTGTGCAAGGCGCGAAATCATCGCTTGTCGCTGTGGAGCGCTCATCTGTGTCAACCCTGGCGTTTCCAACGTCATGCAGAGCTGGTAGGGTCGCGCTGTCGTTCTTTTCATCGCATGCCTCCTCGATGACAGTTGCGTCATCCGAAAAGACTTGCGTGAGTCCATTGTCTTTGAGTACCCGGTCAAGGTCCATCGGCGCCTGTAGCAGGGCAATCGCTTCAGGTTAACGGGTGGTGCGTGTCGAGGGCGAATATGATTCATGAAGGACTTCGTGATCTGCGGAGCCCTCGATGTCGCGCCAACCTTGCCGTTCGCTTTCGATACTCGATCATTTTTCGGCGCTGTCAGATCCTCGCCAGCGTTGGCGGGTCGTCTACCCGCTGCGTGTGATCGCGCTTGATGCCGAGCTGTTCAAGGCCTGCTTCATAAGCTGGGTCGAGACCCTGCGCGACGGTGATCCCGAGATCATCGCCGTCGATGGCAAGACCTCGCGGCGCAGCCACGCGCGCGCCAAAGGCCGCGAGCCGCTGCATCTGGTCTCGGCTTGGGCGACCCGTCAGAGGCTCACTCTCGGCCAGCAGGCGACAGACGTAAAATCAAATGAAATCACTGCTATCCAGTTGCTGCTCGAGCGCCTCGAATTGACCGGCGCACTGGTCACCATCGACGCGATGGGAACGCAGGCGGCAATCGCCGATGCCGTTGTCGCGAAGGGCGGCGACTAGCTGCTCGCGCTCAAGGCCAACTGGCCCGCCACCTTCGCCGATGTCGAGCGCTTCTTCGCAGAGCCGCAGGCAGACCTGCTGCAAACGCCTGTCGAGACCATCGACAACCACCATGGCCGCCTCGAAGACCGTCGCCACACCGTCTGCCATACGGTCGACTGGCTGTTCTCCGACCGCCGCTATCCCGGCGAACCGCGCTTCCCACGCCTGGCTATGATCGGCATGGTCGTAACCCGCGTCGAACGCAACGGCAAGACTGAGCACGAGCGGCGCTACTACCTGTCCTCCGCCAAGCTCGACGCCAAAGAACCGGCTCCACTGGGTGCTCGATGTCGTCTTCCACGACGACCTTGCACGCCTCAGGACAGGACACGGACCGCAAAACATGGCCGTCGTCAAACACATGGCCATCAATCTCGTCCGAAACCCCAAGAACAAGCACAGCCTTAAGGTTCGACGAAAACTCGCCAACCTCAACGCCGACTATCTCGAAAAACTCATCCGCCAGAAAAACGCGTTAACCTGGAGCGATTCCCCTGGCGCCTGTAGCGATAGCCGCGGCTCTCCCAGCTCCATTGCGGCGCAGGTCGCGCGGTCAAGCATCCACCGCTCCACTGCCGTCGTCACTCCGGGTTCGTGCTCAACAACGACGACATCCGATCCACTGGCTGGCACCGACCATACAACGCGTGCCAGCGGTAGTGGATCTCGACTTCTTTATAGGTATGGGCACAATGAGCGAGTGACTGGAATCGGAAGAAAGAATTGGCTCTTTGCTGGCGCTGACACCGGCACGCAGACCGTGGTACGTGCCATGACGATCATCGAGACGGCCAAAATGAATGGCTCGATCCGCAGGCATATCTGGCCGGCGTGCTCGACCGCATCCACGATCACAAGATCAACCGCCTCGACGAACTACTCCCCTGGAATTGGTCTCCTGTTACCATCACCTGCGCCGAGGCAGCCTGATGGCTACGATCACCTACGTCTTCACCATCGGCCACGTCGCGAAAACACTTGGACAGTATCCTGAGCTCCTTCAGGCGATCGTCAGCAACGACGACAACCTGTCCTACGGCAGTATCATCAGCGTCTACGATAGCAGGGACGAGGCAATCACCGCTCTCACTGACGATGGGATTGACGAGCTAAGACAAATGCTCGCCCATGCCCGTCGTTCGACCGACGAATGGAACGACTTCTCGACAGCTTTGTCGACGACGAAGAGCTCATCGCACGCATCAAAGCAAAATCACCGCGGTACCAATCGGCCGGTTACATTGCGTCGCCAGCCGCATGCTGAACGTCAGCGTCCGATGAAGCAGATCGCCGATATCCTGGGCCACGCAGCCTTCGATGCTCAATGATTTACAAGAAAGTCGACCTTCAAAGGCACGCGGCAGTCGCCATGCCATGGCGGGGGCGCGGCACGACCTGGCCGCTCACGATGAAGGCGCGGATCGACTGCCATCTCGCCGAACGTCGGCGCCTTAGATTCGCACTTAAGACTTCGGGCAAGACGCTCCGTTCATCCGACCGCTTAGCCGATCGGTCTGTCTATGTCGCGACGGTGCTCGTGCCCGCCTGGGGTGAGGAGCAGCGCGGGATGCCACACCGGCTTCCTGGGCGCGCCGCCTGGAAGTGCTACCACCTTTGCTGAACATGTGAGTCGCCTCGATCTGGCAAACGAGTTTCCGGCAACTACCCATATTCGGGGAGCACACCGGCGGGATGGCGACGGTAGGCTGCTTTCCCCGAACGTGTCCCGGTCATCAAATCAGCCAAATATCGACGCGAGCAGACTATGACAAAGCTGTGGAATGGAGCTGGCCGTGGCCCCGCCACGACTAATGCAAACAAAATGGCTGGAATCGCACGCGCGTCGGCCAATCCTTCAAACGCACTGTCGTGAATTAGACCGTCTAATTAGTTGAAATGCAATCACATCTCCCTTTCTCCAGTTCGACCAATCCGAATTTGGCACGAGATTTGATCCATTCAGTGCAAAGCTGCGGGAGCTGTCTACCGGCACTTGCTTCACAGCATCGCAATGGAGGAGCGAAGGCAGAATGCCAAGTGCCAATTTGCTTCCATACTCCGGTGTCGTCGCTGTCCCAATTAACCGCGAAGTAACGATCCGTCATCTTGCTCCAATGCATACCGAACAACGGGGCCATAAGACAGTAGTTCTGCCTTTGGCTATCTCAAAGTCCTAAAATGAGGGCAATAGAATTATGGATGTACCTTCCGTAAAACCGTTTGATGCAGACGTAGTTGAAGAGCTTTCCTTCCCAAAATTCGTACAGGTCGCGAAAAATCTCGTCGCCGCGAAGTTCGACCTGATGAAATTTACACCTGCGAAGTATATTCTCGATACTGCCCTGGCAAGCGGACAGTTAAGAGCCGGCGGTCATGTTATTGAAAGCAGCTCTGGCACGTTTGCCTTAGCTCTATCCATCCTGTGTTCGTTGTATGATCTGCGCCTGACGCTTGTTACCGGTCCGACGTCACAAATCGTTCGCTGGAGACTCGAGAATTTGGGCGCAGTCCTACATACGGTCCACGCTAGCGAGAATTGCGAAGGTGGGATTCAGCAAGCGCGTCTGGAGATGTTGGCCGAGTTGCGCTCATCAATGCCCGATGGTTTTTGGCCGCAACAGTACACAAACCCGTTGAATTCTCTCTCTTATAGATCGATTGCTGAGCGAGCCCTCCTGACACAGCCAAAAATTGATTCAATCGTTGGTACGGTCGGTAGCGGGGGATCGCTCTTTGGAATTGCGTCCATCTTGCAACGCAAGAACTCGGATTTAAAGGTAATCGCCGTCGACCACAATAGGAGTGTGATTTTTGGTGCCCAGGCCAAACGGATCAGCAAGATGTGCCGGGAAACGTTTGAACAAATTCTCGCGATGGGCGCCGGAATTCCCATGGGCAATGTGAATTTTGAACTCTGCGACGAAGTCCACTGGGTGCCGGTTCCGAAAATGGTTCAAATGGTCCACGATTTCCATCGTCGAACTGGGATGCTTGTCGGGCCATCGAGCGGTGCCGCTCTTGCTGTCGCAGAGTGGCGTGCAGCTCAGGAGCCTTCGCAGCTCGTTTTGACCATTCTCCCCGACCACGGCGTCCGTTATGTGGAGACGATGTTTAATCCCAGATGGTTGAACAATTGGAACGAGGACCTTGCTCGTAGTTGGGTAGGGCCAAGGGATATTTCTTCGCTAGAACAGGTATCGGAGGGATGGTGCCGATTCAAGTGGGATCGACGCCGATACCGAGATGTCGCCGGAATCGACCCGGCGCCCCGTCCGGCCGGGTATAATCCGTGAGGTGTCGTTGGACACGCACTTTAATTGCGGATTTCAGAAAGATGTGACAGCGGATTCGCTGGTTCGCGGACATCCGTCCGCGCCTTCTTCAGGCCGCACGGATTCCAGCCGGCGACTAGGCTTCGTGGACAACGGGGCAGCATAGTTTGATTGAGGCGAGCGCCACGAAGCCAAGATAGGATCCCTTGGTCTTGTCGTAGCGTGTGGCAATACGGCGCCAGTTCTTCAGTTTGTTAAACAGGCGCTCGACGAGGTTGCGCCAACGGTATTTCTCGCGATTATGCGGGGTGGGGCGCGGCGGTTGCTTTTGGCGGGGATAACCGCCTCGACGCCGGCTTTGGCGATCTCTTCGCGGATGGCCGGAGTCATAGGTCCGCCAAGAGCGCCTCGATACGGTCGGCGATCATTCGAAACAGCGGGCCGAAGCCTTGAATATCATGCGCCTGGCCAGGTATCAGGACGAAGCCGAGAGGTCGGCTTTTTCCGTCGCACCGCGCATGGAGTTTGGTGGTGAAGCCGCCGCGCGATCGGCCAAGCGCCTCACTTTCCTGAGTCCCCTTTTTATGCCGACTGCACAATGATGTGCCCGGACAACGGTGCTATCGATCATGTCGGCGGTGGCATCGCGTTCCAGTGTTTTCGAGCAGCGCATCGAACACCCCTGTCGCGGCCCATCGCCGGTATCGGCGGAAGACGCTGTTCTACTTGCCATATCCATCAGGCAGATGACGCCATTGCGCCCCGGTTCGGGCCATCCACATCATGCCTTCGAAATAGCGCCGATTATCCTGCGCCGGACGGCACCCTCGACCGCGCTCTGCCGGCAGGAGCGGCCCGATCAGCGCCCATTCCTCGTCCGATACGCCAATCCGCTCGCCCAACGCTGCCTCCAAAAGACAGCCTTGAATCAAGGCCCGAGTCTAGACTAGCGTCAAGCTTTGTCCACGACGTCTTGGCCTTTTCGACCCAGCGTTGCTCGTCTTTCCTACGGCTCTTGATGTTGTAGGCCTGCAAATCGAAGTGGATGTCCGAGAGGCGGGCATTTAAACTTGGGCTCCCAGCCCACTGTTCTTTGACGCCCGGATCTTCTTGCTCCCGGCGCCTTACGTCCCGGACAGGCCCATCTAAGGCGCGGGATTTGAGGTGGTAGCGGCGAAACCCATCGAGGCTTGCGGCGAAGAAAAGCCGAGCCGCATCACAAAGCTGGATATTCGTCAGCAGTTGTGACCATTAATCCTTAGCCAGCCAGCCTTTGCAGTCGGTCGACGTCCATAACGTCCCGACATGCACCAATCTTCGTCGACAACCCCTTGCCCGGCGGCACCTGCGCTGGTGCTGCGAGGTGAGGGCTTGCAGATGTTCTTGTTCGTCGAGGTCGAAAGTGGTGCGATCGACCAATCGATTAAATTGACTCAGCGCACGATCGTTGCTTGCGGGTGAGATGAAGGGAGCTCTTCTCCGATGTTGCTGCTGGCATCGTGAAACTGCCCTTCCATGACGACCGCACGTCCTGATGCTTCAATATTCATAATCATCTTCCCCGCGATGTCGCGAGGGTAGGGAGAGACATAGGCCAACCGAGCGATGTTGGCCTGCGCGTTGTTACTCACCGATAGTTGCCCTGGCAAAGGGTCTGTGCAGTCATTTCGTCACCGGCCAGTTCAGACTTTATGAAACCGTACGACGACAGCTTCTCCCAGACGGTGCCTTCGGACTTTCTGGCGGCGAGGCTCTCGTTGAACCGATCACGGAAATCCGCATCATCAGGCCGGAATGCAATTGCCGAGTAGCCGAGCGCTTCTTTGCCATCGTTCATGATGCGTCCAGTGAATGGAGCGGCGCGCTCGAGACCCTGGATTTTGGGGTCGTTCAAAATGCCAAGGGCCGTGCCGCTGGTCATCAAGATCGCATCAACCCGATCTGCCAGAAGCGCAGCGACCAGTTCGTTGTAGTCTTGGAAGAGTTGGATCCGTTCCGCCGGCACCCCCAAGGCGATGGCGTTTTCCGTCGTGGATGTGCCGCGCGCATCACCCACACGAACCTTGGGGTTTTTCGCCATGTCGGCATAGCTGTGAATGTTCAAAGGGTTTCCCGCTTTCACGGTTGCCGCATCGCCAGTGGCCATGAAGGGTTCGGAAAAGCTGACTTGTTTGCAGCGTTCCGGAGTGATGTTCATGCCGGAGGCCACCGCATCTATGCGGCGCGACATCAGACTGGGGATTAGCGCGCCGAAGTCCATCACAACGAAGTCAACTTCCTTGACGCCAAGCGGCTCGACGACCGCCTTCAGAACGCCCGGATGAACGCCCGATACGGTGCCATCCTCTTTCTTGAAACCCCAAGGCCAACGGTTATGAATGCCGATGGTTAGTTTGCCTTCCCTCGCGACCTGCGACGTAAGCTTTTCCGCGTTGGCCACCATCGATGACAGACCGACTGAGAAAAGCGCTACCGTGATGAGCATTGCGGCTTTGCGATTGACGCTGAGGGTTCCCATCCGAAGCTCTTGCTGGAGTGTTGTTTGAATGATGACTCCAGTATATCAGGTATACCTACTCTGTCAACGCGCGCGTGATTGATTTGTCGTAAGCCATGAGTTGTCCGGGTTAGGTAGCACATGAGTTGTCCGGGTTCCTAAGAAACAGCCGCAGCAGGAGTGGGCTCCATCCTCTGCAGTGCATATCCAAGCGATTTGGCACGACGCCGATTGCTGAGAACCCGCTGCCGCTAGCGTTCTTCGTAAATAAGAGGCTCCTGGTCAGCGTAGTCCATGCGATGGCGAAGGGTTGTAGATGAGAACGGCGATCTTGCGCGCCGTCGCGGTGACAGCCTTGGCCTTGCCAATGCGGGAGGCCAAGCGGCGATAGAAGGCGCCCAACGCCGTCTGAGTGCGCCCCACCGCCGTCGCCGCCAGCCGCAGCAGGGCGGCCACTCGACTGCAGGAGCGGCGCGTGCGGGACGACAGCACCTTGCCCCCGGATTCTTGTTGTGCGACGCTAGGCTCAGCCAGGAGGTGAAGTGCTTGGAGGTCGGCCAAGCCGAGAGGTCCGTGCCGCACTCGCTGACCAGCTTGAGCGCCAGGTACGGCCCGATTCCATGGATTTGTGTAAGATCGACGCCAAGGATCGCATGCAGGGCCTCGCGCACTGGAAACCCCGGCTCACAGGCCTGTGGCCGCTTATAGCGGGGAGGCGGTAGCGCGGCTGCGGCGTTGGATGGGCGTCCTTCATGCGTTCCAAAACCACTGCGATCCGCTCATCGCACGCGGCCACCTTGACTTGCTTGGGCCAGAGCGAAGACATGCTCCTCCCGATCGTTGCCGACGAGAGCCGCCCGAAGAGTCTCGGCTGAAGCCTTGCAATGTGGGTCACGGTAAGTGCCCAACTTGTCCGGATCGCGCTCGCCCGCCACAAGGGCCCGCATAATGCGCAGCCCGGTGGCGCCCGTCACGTCCGTGACGACGTGATGGAGTTGCAAGTTCATTTCGGTCAGCGCCTTTTGCATGTGTTGGATGTGGGTAGCCGCCGCATCGAGCAGCCGCTCGCGCTGGCGCAGATAGCTCCGCAGCGTCGCGATCTCGCCGGTGGGCCGGAAGCTGGCCCGCAGCAATCCATATTCATGCAGACGCTGTAGCCATTCGGCATCGGAGACATCGCTCTTGCGTCCCGGGACCTGTTTGGCCTCGCGGGCATTGACCAGAATTACGTCAAACCCGTGCTGCTCAAGGATCTCGAAAGCGGGATCCAGTAAACGCCGGTCGACTCCATCGCCACTGTCTTGACTCCGCACTGCTCAAGCCATGCGGCGAGGCGATGCAGATCGGCCGTGAAGTTCCGAATGTCCGTACCGGCTCGGGATCGCACCGGGGCGAGACCGCGGCCACATGTATGGTGGCGCCGATGTCGATGGCAGCTGCATTGGGATGTGGAGCGGGCCAGGCGGCGCGGGGCGCATCGGCGCAAGCGGCCGAGGAAGCCGTGCGAGGGCATGATGCTGCATCAGGACGGCAGCCGGCACGCTTGGCTGGCCGACGCGCCGGAGCTGGACCTGATCGTGACGATGGATGATGCCACGAGCAAGATCTATTCGGCCTTTCTGGTCGAGGAAGACGGCACGGCCTCGAGCTTCCAAAGCCTGCTGGAGACGTTTGCGGCCAAAGGCCTGTCGTCGAGCCTCTACACCGATCGCGGCAGCCACTATCCACACGCCCAAGGCCGGGGACAAGGTGACAAGGTACGGCTGACCCAGGTCGGGCGGGCGCTGCAAAGGCTCGGCATCGAGCATACCCCTGCCTATTCGCCCGAGGCGCGCGGTCGTTCGGAACGGATGTTCTCGACGCTCCAGCAGCGATTGCCACGGGAACTGGCGTTGGCCGGCATCCGCGACATTGCAGCCGCCAACCGCTTCATCGCCGACAACTACCTGCCGCTCATAATGCCCGCTTCGCCAGACCGCCCGAGATCGCCGACAGCGCCTCGTTGCCGCCGATCCGGACCAATTGGCCGAGATCCTGTGCGTCGAAGAGGAGCGCGTCGTCGGCCGCGACAACACCATCGTCTTCGGCCGGCTGAGACTGCAATTGCCGCCAAGTCCGATCCGACACCATTTCGTCAAGGCCAACGTCAAGGTCCGCCGCTACCCGGACGGCAAAATGGCCGTGTTCCACGGCCCGCGCCGGATCGCATGGTACACTGCCGACGGCGCACTTCTCGAACCGAAGCTCAAAAGTGCTGCGTGAACCGCTTCGACGCCAAAACAGGAGCGGACAGATGATGTGCTACCAAAACCGGACAACTTGAAACGCTACCGACACGCGCGCGTGATTGATTTCGAATGGGCCGTTCTCGCGCAAGAGCCGATGGTGCTACCGTTAGTTGTTCCTGGCTGATCGTGTCCTACAACTCATCTTTTCAGGACCGGGTTCGATTGACGGATAAGGCTGCATTGAAACCGGGCTTGGCGAGCGGGGTCGTGGCACCGCAAAGGCATAATGAAAGGCACGGCTCTTGAACGATTCTACTGCGACCACCTTGACGATTAATTATACCTGGTATAATCAGCTCCGTTCATCAAATTGAGGCGAGATACATGTACGGTAGGCTACTCGTACGCACGGATGAGTACACGGGACGCATCGACAGGCTCCGCAAGTGCATGGCAGAGCAATCTTTTGATGCGTTTGTGATCTCAGACCAAGACAACTTTGAATATTTTAGCGGCTACAAGTCCCTGTTCTGGGCGTCCAAAGCTCGGCCTTATTTTCTGGTCGTTCTGAAAGACAGCGACGCGGTAATGGTCGTGGCAGCCGCTGCCGAAGCGAAGGCATTTTCTCAAACGTCCGAACTGCCTGCAGGTCTGGTGCACCGGCAGTATTCCGGCTTCATCGAGGGTGCGGTTGAGAAAGTGATCGAGGCTCTCGGGCAGGCCGACCTTCGCAGAATTGCGCTGGATTACGGATTCGAGAGTTTCGGCATCGGTTCCCTCAGTCTTGTAGACAAGCTAAAGGCCCAGTTTCATGCAGCTCAGCTTTTGGAAGGGGCGGATTTCATTTGGCCTATCCGAATGATCAAGACGCCGGTGGAAATTGCTCAGAAGCGACTTACACTAGAGATCGCGCATGACGCGTTCCACCATTGCCTGAAGAACTTGACACTGGGAACGACGGAAAAGCAGTTCGCTAAGGCATTGATGCTGGACCTGGTCGAGCGTGGCGCTGAATCGGTTCCATGGCTGCCGGTGCGTTTTGGACGCAAGGACTTCGCCTATAGTCTTCCGCCAACCGATCGGGCGCTGGCAAAGGATGATTTCATTTGGGTCGATATCGGTTGCCGCATGTTCGGTTCGATTTCCGACGTCAACCGGATTGCCAAGGCCGGGCGCGCCACCAACGAGGAGCAAAGCATCTACACGCAGGTCCGAAACATGACGATTGGGACCTTGTCTGCAATGAAGCCGGGCATGACCGGTGCCGATGTCTATGCCGTATTCGAAGCGTTTGCCAAGCAGACTGAGTTAGGGCTGCCGAGCGCAACCGCATCCCGGATCGGCCATGGGTCTGGACGCAACCTGACGGAGCCGCCCTCGATCGCGGCCACCTCGAAGGAGGTGATTCATGAGGGGATGATCATCCACGTCGAGCCGAAATACGAACTGGACGGTGGAGTATTCCAGTTGGAGGAGGTCGCCGTGGTGACGACGGACGCCGCCGAACTCATTACAAAGCTTTCCGAAGAACAATTCCCTGAAGTTCCGCTCTAGTTCCGAAGTATTCGTCTGACGGAACAATCGAGCCGGATCTGCCGGTCTTCTTCGTGAAACTCTGTTCTCATGCGGCGAGTCGTCCGATACCAAATATTCTTCGTCAGGAAGGAAGCAGATAAAAAGACGCGAGGGCCAGTGAGCTTCATCGACATCATGCGAGGGATATTCGACGGCTTCGACATTACCGCGGCCGTAACCATGCTTGGTCTGTGCTATGCGATCCCCTTTGCGCTGATTGCAGGAGTCCTGCAGCATTTCCTGCGCGGCTGGGCGCTTTTCGGCATCACCGCTATCATCGAATTCTGGCGCAGTTCATCCCTCATCGTGCTGCTGTACGCCTTCTACTATTCGTTGCCTGCCTTCGGGATCTACCTGTCTGGAATTGCCGTCGGGGCGCTGGTTCTGGGGCTCAACATCGGCGGATATGGCAGCCAGTCGGTCCGCGCGGCATTACAGGCGCTTGATCGGGGGCAGACGGAGGCAGGGCTAGCTCTCGGGCTGAGTCGGCTAGATGTGCTGCGGCTGATCGAATTGCCCCAGGCGATCGCCTCCATGATGCCCACATTCATCAATCTGGCAATCCAGCTCATCAAGGGCACCGCTCTGCTGTCACTGCTGACGCTCGCCGACATGACATTTCGCGCGAAGGAGATTTCGCAACTCAGCTACGATCCCGTGCGGATCTATTCAGGATTACTGTTGGCCTATTTCATTGTTTGCTACCCTGTGACAGTTCTCGGTCGCCATCTGGAGAAAAAGCTGGGCAAGGGGCGGAGACGTGTCAATGAGTTTTGACCTAGATTTTGCAATCGAGATCGTTCCGCTCGTCCTGAAGGGAATAGGCAACACGGTTCTTGTGGCAATACTGAGCTTCGTCGGCGCATCGCTTATGGGCTTCATCCTGGAAATGCTTCGCAGGTCTCACTGGATTGTCCGCCCGTTGGCGCAGCTGCTGATTGATACAATCCGCTCCACACCTGTTCTGGTCCAGCTCTATTTTATCTATTTCGTTCTGCCCTACTACGGAATCACCCTCCCTGCTTTCCTTACGGGCGTTCTGGGGCTGAGCATCTACTACTCCGGATACCTGTCTGAGGTGTTCAAGGCGGGTATCGGCGCTATCCCAGTGGGGCAGAGCGAAGCCGCTTTTAGTCTTGGGCTGAGTTGGCTCGACGCGTTGATTTTCGTCATTGCGCCTCAAATGCTGCGAAACGTGGCGGCGCCGCTAGGCGCATACTCCGTGTCGATTCTAAAGGCGACACCATACCTTGCGGTCATCGCGGTCCCTGAAATGTTGGGAAGCGCATTCGATGTGTCCTCGGCAACTTATCGCTACGCCGAGCCAATGGCTGTCGCCGGCGTGCTGTTCCTCGCTCTGGCCCTGATCGCCGTCGCGCTAGTCACCCAGTTGGAACGTCGCCTCGGGCTGACCGCACACACTGCATAATAAGACACAGATGAAAAGGCGCTTCATGATCGCGACAAATCGTCAAGACATGCCGGGTCATAGCGGCGAGGCAACGCAAGCGGCCATTCGGATTGAGAACCTGTCCAAATGGTACGAAGGTTTCCAGGTCTTGACTGACATCAATCTCGAGGTGGCCCATGGCGAACGCATCGTCATTTGTGGCCCCTCGGGATCTGGCAAATCGACGCTCATCCGATGCATCAATCAATTGGAAGTGCATCAGAAGGGCCGGGTAGTCGTGAATGGAGTAGAGCTCCGGCCCGGGATGAAGGGGCTAGCCGAGGTGCGGAGCAATGTCGGAATGGTGTTTCAGCAGTTCAATCTATTCCCGCATATGAGCGTGATTGAGAATTGTACGCTTGCCATGCGGCGCGTTCGCAAGATCGCCAAGGCAGAGGCGGAAACCATAGCAGTGGAAAACCTCGCACGGGTGCGCATAGCAGACCAGGCGCAGAAATATCCGAGCCAGTTGTCGGGGGGTCAGCAGCAGCGCGTCGCGATTGCCCGCGCGCTTTGCATGAGGCCTAAAGTGCTGCTTTTTGATGAACCGACCTCCGCACTTGATCCTGAAATGATCAAGGAAGTTCTCGACGTTATGACGCTATTGGCAAAGGACGGAATGACGATGGTTTGCGTGACCCATGAAATGGGCTTTGCACGCAATATCGCAGATCGCTTGATTTTCATGGACGCGGGCAAAATCGTCGAGCAGGGCGAGCCGAAGGAATTCTTTGGCAATCCCTCCAATGACCGCGTCCGGACATTCCTTGAGCAGATATTACATTAGTCGACTGGATGGTTTCGTGTTTGTCTCGGGGCTGGCTTGCGAAACCCATTGACTTCGGCGATATACTAGGTATACTTCTCTGTTGAAAGCATTTGTCTTGAGGTCCTCCTCGGTGTCCCGGCGATGATTCGGTTTGGTGGGTGTTCGAGTACGGTTGGAACAAAGATAGGGGATCTCTGTGGGTATTTCTCAGTTGCAAAGTGCGCCATCGCTTCACCAGGCGGTCCGGGCAAAGCTTCTGGAGCGGATAAAGGGCGGAGCCTATCAGCCCGGTGCGCTCATCCCGTCCACAGCAATGTTGAGCGAAGAATTCGGGGTCAGCGCCATTACGGTAAAACGGGCGCTGCGTGATCTGCAATCCTTGGGAATGCTGACGTCTATTGCCGGGAAGGGGACCTTCGTAAAGGACAACAAGCGCTTTCTTCTCGAGCTGGATGCTTCGATGTCCTGGCTTGTAAATGCCAACCTGCGACTCCTGTCGATCGCCCGGGAGAAGATTGCAGAACCCGCAATGCAGACATTCGAGCCGCCGCAAGCGGCGATGCTTTGCGTTCGCAAGATGGTTTTCTCAGGTGATAATGCTCCGATCATGTACGACGCCACTTATCTGTCGTCAGATGTCCATGGAGATATTGTTGATGAGTTCGGGGCGGGATTCGTAACCAGCGTGCTTGGTAGGCATAAAATTAATATTACACATATAAAAATAATAATTGACGCGGCACCGGCATCGGGAAAGGCGGGCGAGGTCTTTGGCATTCCTAGTGGGTATCCCATGCTTCGCCGGCTTTACTATATCACGACTAACAAGCCGGGAATGACAATTTACGGAATTACGGAATCCCCTTTCGACAAGCTGGCGTGCGTGTTTGATATTCCTTCCGTGCCGCGAACCGCGCAATTGTCTGAGTCTGTCAAGTGAACGCCGAGACGCTGAGAAAAACATCGCGTGTAATCGCGTGTAAATGTCGTTCTTGTAGCTCCGCTGCCAGGGAGCCGAAATGAACCGCATAGCGGTGTGTGGCAAACATCTGTGTCTCTCAGCTCCTATTTTGAGGCGTCCTCATGGCCATCAGAAAACGGGTTGTTGATTTCCGCTGAGAAGTGGATTCAAGGACGATACCACTCGAGGCTTCTACACTCCTGAATTAAGACCAGCGTTACTGTCCATGTGACCACCTTCTGAAAGGTCCACCGCATCCAAGTGCGCGGAGTAAAGGGCCTCTTCCTTGTAGCCGTGCGAGGTGGGCAAGCAGGACGACCCGCGCATCACGGGGAACCGCCCCCTCGCCCACGGCTCGCCCACGGACGGGGTTAGGTAATTCGTCCATTCGCCCGGCGCGCTTTGTCCCGAACAGGCTTCCAACGATCGTCAGATGCGTTGCAATGATCAGAGCGCCATGCATCTCTAGATAGCGCACGCCGCCATCGGAGAAACGGAGAAAGGCTGTGTACCGCGTCCCTGCACCTTGTGTCGCTTGCAGAGGAAGGCGCGAACACGGTCATAGACGCGGTCGTCGACTGCTCGAGGCTGGCAAACGCGTTCCGTAGTCGAAGTAGGCAGACCAGCCGCCAAAAGCCTGTTCAACTGGGTGCACACCACCATGGTTCTTTGTTGCCGGGCATCAGGAGATGCCGACCTTCGTCTTGATCCGCTGCACGCTCTTCTTGGACGGGCTCGCACCCAAGTACCAGTGGCCCTCTTTCCGGTAGTGGTGAGGACCAAAAGACCAAAAGTGTAACCGAGGAAGTCGAAGTGTTCCGTGCGGGCATCCTTCGCCGGAGAGTATGGCGCCACCGTCAATGAGACGGGATCGGGAAAACCAGATCTTGGATACGCGCCTTGAGCGCCAGATTGTTTTGGACCCGCTCCGCGAACCCCATACGGCCCCGCGGCATGTGACAGCCGCAGCAGAGGCCGGACACATGTCAGCACCCGACCACGCTCCGCGCTCTTCGAAGATTCTTCTTCACCAACGGGGGCGTCCACACATATCCATGACGAGGATGTCGCCCGGCCGGAGGGTCGGCGCGAGAACCTTCTCGACATAGAGGAGGAATCTCTCGCCGTTGATCGGCCCGTCGATGAGCCAAGGCGCTTCGACACGATCGCGACGCCCCATCTTGAATTCGTATGGCCCCGCCGAAACGACCGCTTGGCCGAATGACGGTCACCTACACTACTGTTGTTTTTGTCACGTTTGTGACAAGCACTATCCGGGCCGACTTCCTCAGACTTTCTCATTAAACGATTGATTAGCAACAGAAAGATAGCTTCTCAGGGTCGTTCTGTGCAGCTGGCACGATCTTTGAAACTGTTCGTCGTGCGGCGGTAGAAATTCCACCGATTTGATGTCGCGGGCAGCATTGATGTCGATGGGACGCACAAGGAAAGTAAAATGTAAGGTTCGCGTCGGATTGCACCGCAATTTGCGCGTCCCAAGAGCAAGCCCATAGCACTTATCGCCCTCAAGCGCCGGGACTTGATCGCCGGCAGCAAGTGTAGGTCTAACTCAGGTATTCAGGTATATTGCGAGGTTTTCCATGCGAGCAACAGAAGGATGCGGCGAAGCTATCGGTCATCATGGCGAGCTCATTCAAGGCATTTTTGAGGACCAATATGCTCATCCGCACCGTGGCCTGATATCGCTGCCTTGCCGCCACCTCAAGTCGAAGGCGAAGTTCAAGACAAACGGCGAAGAGTGGTTGTCCGTCACCCCGCAGCATTGCGAAAAGGCAAAACGCGCCGTGGAGCTCGCGCTCAAGACATTCGCCCGGATCACGATCGGCGGACATCTGACAATAGAAAGCAACATCCCTATTGGGCGCGGCATGGGCTCATCTACTGCTGATGTGCTGGCCAGCATCTTGGCCGTTCTCAATTACCTGGACCTCCAATCAACACCTCATCGCGTAATGGAAATCGCGGTAAGCGCAGAGACAGCATGCGATTCGACGCTGTTTTCGCAGCAAGCGGTGCTCTTCGCACATCGCGAAGGATTCGTGATAGAGTCGTTCAGAAAGCCGCTTCCGGCGATCGACTTCATCAGCATAGACACAACTCCCAGCCAAACTGTTGACACTCTTTTATTCAAGCCGGCTCAGTATAATCCGTTTGAGATCGGAGTCTTTCGGCCACTCCGGAGTGTTATGCGTAGAGCGATCAACGACTCCGACGTTGGTCTGCTTGGGCGGGTTGCTACCGCAAGCGCTCTAATAAACGAGAGATTCCTCCCAAAACCCCGCCTGCACGATATCGAAGCGATAGGCGCCCGCTATGGCGCTCTCGGCGTACAAGTTGCCCACAGCGGGACAGTCGTCGGCTTAATGTTCGACCCGGCGAACGAAGGGAGCACCGAAAACATGGATCTAGCGATGTGTGACCTTAGAAAGTCAGGTTTAGACCCTTCGATATTTCGGCACTGAATAGGGGCCTGGGAGCAATAAGTGGTTAGCCGGGCTCTAATGCGCAACCTTGAGGATTTCGAGTATCCCAGAGTCGTCGAGTTGAGAGATGGCCTGTGTGGCGCCAGCTTTTTTCTCATGAAGCTTCTTCCAGCCCGGTTCATCCTGGAACGGGCCGTGGAGCAAGGATTACTGAAAACAGGTGCCAGCATTTGCGAGGCGTCTTCGGGGAACTTTGGGCTCGCTTTGGCCATGCTTGGTGTACAGTATGGCTACAAACTTACACTGGTGAGCGACTCGTCGCTTGATCGGCACCTTCATACACGTCTCGTCCAGCTTAATGTGCACGTGGACGTTGTCGACAAGCCAGCGCGCGGTGGTGGATTTCAGCAGGCGCGCTTGGACAGGCTGACCGAGTATCTTACAGGGATACCCGGCAGCTATTGGCCCTCGCATCACTCAAATCCGGACAATCCGCTCGCCTACGCGAAATTAGCTGAGTTGTTAATCGACAGAGTGGGAAAGATCGACTGCCTGGTTGGTCCCGTCGGGTCGGGGGGGTCCATGTGTGGCACGTCCAAGTACCTACGAGTGCCATTCCCCGAATTGCATACCATTGGCGTTGATTCGCCACAGTCAGGTCTGTTTGGGCAACCCAGTAGCAAGCGACACCTTAGCGGGCTGGAAGCCAGCATCATTCCCTCCAATGTCGATCACAGACACTTCGACGAGGTGCATTGGCTGACGCCAGCAGAAGCATTTGATGCGACCCATCGGTTACACCGGGACCATGGGCTATTTATGGGACCTACCGGTGGTGCTGCATACAGAGTTGCGAACTGGTGGTCACAGAGGAACCCTGGTAAGAAGGTCGTCGCCATCTTTCCTGATGAGGGACATCGTTATGTCGAGACTGTCTATAACGAGGACTGGCTCGCGTCCGTTTCGGGATGGCTTCAGTCGATGCGCGAAGAGCCAGTGGCTGTCGCAGCGCCCACGGAAGAACTGACGGGCTGGTCCTATTTCGCCTGGGGCAGGCGAACACTCGACGAAGTGCTTTCCAGCCCGATGGACCGCGCGCCCGGACGTTCGTTCCTCCGGTCATCTTCCGGAACCCACTTGCCTCCGCAGTCGATAAAGCAAAAGGAACCCACTGGGGGGGGGCACCGCAGGGCGATCACGCCTACTTCCGAAGCGTGCGGTGCGACCCTGAGAGCTTTGTCTCGCTTTGATGACGCCGCGGTCATCCATCTGAAGCTAAATCCCGAGCAGGAACAGTTTGTGGACCCGTTGGACGTGGTGTTCTCGGAGCTTCGAAATAGCTCTTGTCCCGAATTTGAGCACCCCTTCTCTATCTTGTTCCGCGACGAAGCTGTTGGCTTTTTTGTCCTGCGTGAAAAAATGGCGGTGCCGGAATGGGCACCACCAGACGTGATCACATTGCACAGCCTTCGCGTGGGCTCTGCGTATCAATGCAGTGGATATGGTAAGGCAGCAATGAGACTTGCCGCCCAATGGATCTTAATCAACCGACCAGCCGTCGCCTGCCTCATGCTTGCAGTAAACGTCCGCAATATGACAGCTAGAAACGTTTACCTAAGGTCGGGTTTTTGCGATACGGGGGCTACTTACTGCGGCCCGGTCGGCACTCAAAACATCCTTAAATATATATTCGGTTCGGAATAATGAGCGGAAACCTTGAACTTTTGACTTTCCGGAGACCACGTAAACTGGGGGTCTCGATAGCTTTGACTGTTAAGCTCGTAAGCTCGCAGAGTTCGTCGGAGAGAAGCGATTTGAGCATGCTTCCGCCGTCGAGACGGCAGAGAACGCCATCCTGGATACACTTTGCATCGCTAATTGGGGCATAACTGCCGAGAATGCGAGGCCGCAAAGTCTCCCATCCGGCATTGGTGCCGCCCCTGCTGGTTCACGCCACAACCCTGTATCCCTTCTGAGCTCTTCTTTTAATCGCTCTGCGGCACGCGCTGTATGTTTCGAAGCAACTGCCTTGCTAGGCCGGTTCCGCCTCCGTTGCTCTGCCCCTGAAAACTGGATCGTTCGAAAGTGTGGTTTTCCGCGGTAACATCCCTTGGCTGGGAGGAGCGGAAGACGATGAAGGCATCGAAGTTCTCGGACACGCAGGAGGCGTTCATTCTGAAGCAGGGAGCGGACGGAATCCCCGTCGCGCAGATCTGTCGTCGGGCGGGGATTAGCCAGGTTCAACTGAAAGAAGAAATACGACGGGCTGCTGCCGACCGAGATGAAGCGGCTGAAGCAGCTTGAGGACGAGAACGGCAAGCTCAGGAAGCTGTTGGCCGAATTCCTCTCCCTGGACAAGGAGATGGACGTCATTCGCCGAAAACTGTGAGGCCTGGTCGCAAACGCGAGCTGGAGGCGGAGACGTGTGATGAGTGCAAGGTGTCGATCCGGCGGGCATGCCGGGTTCTGGAGTTCGACACGTCGACCTATCACTACAAGTCCCGCCGCCGCGATCAGGCCGGCATCGAAGCTCGGATCAAGGATCATCTGCGCCTCACGGGTCCGCTACGGATACCGCGCGTGCACGTAATGCTCACGCGTGAGGGCTGGGACATCAACATGAAGCGAACCTGTCGAATTTACAAGGACTTTGGGCCTGCAGCTCAGGAACAAGACGCCGAAGCGGCGTGTGAAGGCGAAGCTGCGGGAAGGCCGGGAGGAAGCCGTCGGCGCGAACGACGTCTGGGCGATGGACTTCGTCCACGATCAGCTCGCGACGGGCAAGAAGATCCGTGTGCTGACGGTCGTCGACACGTTCGCCCGTGGATGTCTCCGTATCGCACGAGACCTGAGCTTCGGTACCTCCGGGTCTCAAACTCGGGAGCGAGTTCTTTTTATCGTTAGGTGGCGGGTCTATTGCGAGAGTTTTTGATCTGGGTCTGATCGCTTCACCGTGCCACAGTCTCTCGCCAAACCATCGCCAGTCTTCCCGGCTGCAAAAAACCGTCGCCCTTCTATCGGTCCGGACAACCCATCCGATACCTCGTGTCGGTTTGTCGGGTCCGCGACACAGACTTGTTAAACCAATCTCTTGTTTGGCCTCAGGCTAAATAGCTGAAAGGCGGCAAATAATTTTTTCTTCGGCTCGATCAGCCAATTTTGGCACGAGGTTTGCGGCGTTCGTTACAAAGCGGCGGGAGCTGCCGACCGGCATTTATGTCGTGGGAACGCGATCCATGGAAGAAGGAAAGCAACATGTCGGGTCTGCCTCAGATCGCATTATACGGCGAGGGGGGCGCCGGGCAGCCCGGCAATGCCTTCCGCCTCGTAGCGGGCCAACCTACACCTGACCATCTTCTCCTGCAGGCGTACGATGGCCGAGATCTCCGTCGCGATGACCGCTCCCTTCGACCTTGTCGCAGCGCATCGATGGATCGCGGTCCTTGCGACTAGGACTGCTGCCGTCACTCGTCGGCGTGGCGATCCATAACGGAAAGAGGAAACCTGTAGATGAGAAAAATCGTTGCCGCTAAGCTTCATGGCATCACCGTGACAGACTCGGATCTGAACTACCACGGTTCAATAACTCTTGATCCAGATCACTGCGATGAGGCGGGTATTTTTCCGCTCGAATTCGTTGAAATCTGGAACAGGGCTTCAGGCGCGCGAATCAGCACGTACGTCATTTACGGTGAGAGGGGTTCTCGTTGCTGTGTGCTGAATGGAGCCGCTGCTCGCACCTGCCAAGTTGGAGATGAGATAATCATTTGCTCCTCGGCATATATTAAAAAGCATCAGATCGCAGACATGAAACCGCGAGTGCTGACGTTCAACCGAGACAATTCCGTCCGCGACCGCATGTTCTACGATGCTGGAGTCAGGAATGATGGAACTATGACGTTCGCGGTTCGCGACGGCTCTCCTGGCGGCAACGCCTAAAGGTCCCGAGTCGAGCCAATCGCTGATAGCTCCAGAGGTCGGACTAGGCACTGAGGGATACCAAGCAGAGATCCGTCCTGTTTAATCCAGACGCTCCTCGTGTTCCGAGCCCAACCATAAAGCTAACCCTGCAACTCACTCCGAAAGGTAATCCCGTATGCAATTGGCGCTCATGTACGGCGGCCGGTCGGTGGAGCACGACTGGTCGATTGCGATGTATAATCAAGTCGTCGACATCCTAAACAATGCTCCCGACGCGGATATTTCACCAGTATCCATCTACTACATCTCCAGATTTGGGGACGTACTCAGGCTCATGCTGGAAGGGGATCGTCTTCCAAAGCACGACGAGTTCGCAGCTCGCGCTGAGACGCATCCGCTTGCTTCTCTCGCTCACTTACTCAAGAGCGATGGCCTTTTCGTCTTTTCACTTCTTCAAGGCCAGGATGGAGAGGATGGCCAAATGCAGGCCCTTGCCCAATTCCACGACATTCCAGGTAGCTTTGGCGACAAGACTGCTGCCATGCTCTCAGCAGATAAATATCTGCAAGGCGTAGTTGCCAACCGACTTTGCCCTGAGTTGACTCCCATTCCGATGGTCCACGTCTCCCAAGGCAATCTCGAAGCCGGCATCTCAGCGGCCTTACGGCATCTTGCTGGCCCGTGTGTCCTCAAACCCAACACGCTCGGAGGGTCCTTCCTAACCGAGTGCACAGACGAGCTCTCGGAGGACGGCCTCCATTCCTATTCCGAACGGATCGCTCCGTATGACTCCTCGTTCTTGGTCCAGCGGCGAATTGTTGGAACAGAGTACACCTGCGGCGTCTTAATCGACCGCTATGAGATTACGGCGCTTCCGGTCGCGCGGATCAACAATCCCTCGGGCTTCCTCGGGTATGATGAGAAGACACAGAAGGGAAGCTACTCTGTTGAATTCCACGAAGGAGAGAACACCCTTCAAACTCGTATTGCCTCGATTTCCACGCAGATTGCTCGGGAGTTCAAGCTCCACACATTCGGACGCCTCGATTTCATCGTTGACGAGCAGCAACGTGTTTACTTCTTCGAAGTCAACGTGGTCCCCGGGCTGACGGCAGGAAGTATCTTTCCCAAAATGCTCGCAAAAGCCGGCTTCGACCTCTACCACATCATCCGGCTAGCTGCCTCCAATGAGATGTATCAACGGCGCCGAGAAGAGACTCGTAAGATCGAGACGAGCCGCATCCGCTACGGACTGCCATCAACAGTGGCATCCTAAACCCTGGAAAGGAGAATGGAATGTAGATCCTGAAACTTTTTGAAGCGGTCCAGAGGGTTCGACCTCCTCCAAGGCGCAGCCCGCTAGCCCGTTTCTCTCACCGCACCCGCCATTGAGCCGCGTTTTGGCCGGTCCGGACGCCGGCTTCGAGGTCCCGCGTCGAAGACGAGCGCAGCCGGCGCCGCGGTGTGCGGCGGCCCTGGGTTCTGCCAATGTATCCTGTGTTGTTGGCGGGAAGGGTTCCAGGTCCTGCGGCTCATCGGGCCGCGGCGCGTATTCGGGCGTGTGCCAAGGGAAATTCCTCCGTATGGGGACAGGCCGAAGCCAATGCCACCTTGAGCGGCGCACCGAGACGCGGACCTGTGCGCCGATTTTCAAGAGCTTCAGCCTGATCGTGCCGCAGGTGGCCTCGGCGAGCGGGGTGTGGGCGAGGCCGAGGCGGCGGAAGGCGCAGATCAAGACATAGGTAAACGAGGCAAGCCAAAGCCGCAACTGATTGGCGCATGGTGTGGGCACTGGTGCGGTCGGCGTAGAGGTCGAGCTGACATTCCTTGATCCGGTTCTCCATGTCGCCGCGTGCGCAGTAGAGGTCCTCGTAAGGTGCCCGTGCCGCCCAGCGCCCCGGCTTGAGCGAGGTGACGATGAAGCGCGGATGGCGCCCAATGTCGTCCACTCGGCCTTGGCGATGACCCGCCTGCGGCGAGACCAGCTGTCTTTGGTCGACCACATGAAGTCGCGAAAGACCGGGCCGCCCGGCCGCTTTTCCTGGATGCCTGGCTTGCTTCCCGGGGCAATCTTCGTTTCCAGCCGCTCGTTGCGGGCGAGGCCGAAGACATAGTCGACGCGCTTTTGCTCGCACCAGGCCAGGCGACTTGTCGTAGGCTTCCAGGAACAGCTCCACGAACAGGGCTTCCAGCGTCTGCTTGTCGTAGCTGATCTTGTGATAGCGCGTCGGCTCCCCGGCGCGGCCGTGCTCCAGCCGGTTCAACGTCGACTTGCCGGCAAGCACCGCACAGTCTTCCCGCTTCGGCGTCAGGCTCTCCGACAGAAGTGCGAGCACCGGGTCGTGGCGCAGCGTGTCGTGGTCGTCGACGTCCTCGTAACCGAGTGCGATCGCCGCAATGCGTTGCCCGACCAGGGTGCGTACGCTGTGAACCGTGAGGTCCGGATCGCGTCGGTCGACAAAGCACGAGGCCACACGATCGAACAGGCCAATGGCCTCGTCGGTATGGCGCAACAGAAGCATGCCGGCGTCCGAGGTGATGGCACCGCCATCGAAACCGGCGACAACTTTGTGGCCGTCAAAGCCTTCAAATTCGAGCTGCTCGGAGATGCAGTCTGTTTGCATCGGCTCTCTTCCGTGAATCCGTTAAGCCTTTGTTGAAAAGCAGTTTTACAGATTCGCAGAGCCGATGCAGCCTTACTTTGAGATATTCAGACTAGCCGGAAGCGAGTTTTTCATGGGCGACGGCAACGTCACCCGAGAAGCGTAGACAGCGGATGCTGAAGCCATGTGTCAGCCTCAAGATTATGTGCATGCGGAGGCCTTCGGCGTGGATGGCCCGGGGGCAGCATCGTCGGACACCAAGGAGAGGTTCTGGCGGCTCGGCCGGGGTCTTGGAGCAGGGCAAAGGCATGGGATGGATCGCCAGGGAACTGTGAGATCCCGCTCGCGTCCACGGACGCAGTGCGCCAGATAAAGGGACGCCGGCTGCCGCCGCCAGGAGCGCTTCGGCTATCGAAGGACGGAGGAGCGCGCCTGCAACCGAAACCACAGGGGAGCAGAAATGCGCGAGCGGGAAGTCGCAGCGCCTTCATAGTAGCGGTGAAGACGGGGAGCTCACCGGGACCCGACGGAGCGAAGGGAAGGCGTCACGTGTAGAGACCGTTGATCTGAAACATGGGAGGGGCCACAAACCTGTCCCCTGATCGTGTCCGATCATTCGGGGGCAACAACAGTCGGTTCGTAGGTTGGGTTTGATCCGCGATGAACTCGCGGGGTGAACGATAGCCGAGGGCCTTGTGCGGATGAAGGCTGTCGTACAACTCAGCGACGGAATGCCCACGGGACCGGCCAAGGCGAGCTTCTTTATCCATGGCATCCCTGGGCGGGTTGCCAGGTACACATTCATGAAGTGATCGATAAGCGTGACGCAGCGGTCTTCCGCTGCAGCATTTCCGGCCAGGCATCGGATCGGTGGTTGGAGGTTCCGGCGTGGATGTTCGATCGGGGTCGCAGCGCGAGCTGGCGTATCACTGCTGCTCCGCACGTCGACCTTGCCGCGCTCGGCGCCCTGGCGACACTGCTCCCGGCACCGGTGCCGCAATCGCAGGAGATGGGCGCAGCATTGGGCTCTCCCGACGCGAATCGGGGAGATGTCCATGCCGCGCCAGCCCACGACATACCAGTTGGTGCGGTCTGATCTTCTCATGCATCATGACGCACCTCCTCCCGTCCGGGGGAGCGGTCGCCGTCGACGTGATCGAGAATCAGGCTGACAATCAGCTTCGTCACTGATCGGCGGGTCTTGGCGGGCAGCGCCTGCCATTGCGGCGTCTGCACCGTCTCGGCGTCGTTCAGCTTCGAGAACACCAGCGGCCAACGGCCGAGATCGTCGTCGATCGTGTCGATGCGAGACCAACCGAGCGACGTCAGGCGATCGCGCATCGCATATTGCAGGGCGCTGCCCTCGCGATTGTGCAGGACCTGATGGGCTGACGACTGCACATACGGGTCGCCTTGCGCTCCAGATGGGCGGCGTCGCCCGCGCCGGTTTCGACCGGATGGTCGCAGAGGTCCGTCTCGGCAAGGTCGGGGCGGTTGCGGCACGGGAGGTATCGCGGTTTGCCCGCAATAGCCGCGACTAGCAGCAGCTCATCGAGATGTGCGCCTCGTCGACACTGTGCTGATCGACCAGGATCGGCTGCTGCCGGAATTGAAGGGCGTTCGCTCTCGGCCCGCTACGAAAAGGCCCGCCGCGGCGAACTTGTCGTTGCAGCCCCTGTCAGCTTCGTGAAGGTCCGTGATCGCCTGGAGAAGGATCCGGATCGCCGCGTGCAGAAGGCCATCACACTGGTGTTCGACAAGGTCGCCGAACTCGGCAGTGCTCGGCAGGCCTTGATGTGGTTCCTCGAGCATGGGCTGGATTTGCCCGCCAAGCGCAACAATGGCGATATTGTCTGGCGTCGGCCGAACTATGCCACCAGCCACTTGATGATCGAGAACCCGATCTACCGCGGCGCCTACCTATAGTAAGACGCGTGGTGCGCCCGGCTTTGGCCCATCCGCCGTTCGAACAGGTATCCGACACAGGGCGCGCGAGGAATGGCTGGCTCTAATCCCCGGGCAACCATGAAGGCTATGTCAGTTGGGAGCGGGCAGAGGCGATCCGCAAGAGGGTGAGCGACAATGTGACCACGGGCCGGAATCACGGAGCGCCCAAGCATGGCGGCGCGCTGCTGGCCGGGCTTGTCCGCTGCCGGCGCTGCGGCCGCAAGCTCACGGTGCGATACACGGGCGCCAAGCACAACATTCCGCGTCGACGATGCGATTGAGGGAGCACTCTTGCGTGTCGTCGAGCCCGGCGCGATGGCTGCCGCCGCCGAGGCCGAGGCGCAGGCAGCCGCGATCTGGAAGCTGCCCGCTACGCCGCCGACCGGGCTTTCCGGCAATATCACGCCGCCGATCCCGAAAACCGGCTGGTGCGATGGAACCGACATCGAAAGCAGGATCGCTGCCCATGATGCAGCGACTCCGAAACTGTCACCTGTGGTGGGAAAGGACATCGCCGCGCTTGCCGGAGATCTTCGCACCGTCTGGTCGGCGCCGACGACTGATGCCCGGCTCAAGAAGCGCATCGTGCGCACCGTCATCCAAGAAGTCGTCGCCGATATCGATGATGAAGCCTCCGAGATCGCCTTGCTGATCCATTGGATCGGCGGGGTCCATACAGAACTGCGTCTGCCGAAACGGCGACGTGGCCAGCGCAACGCGACCTCCGCCGAGATCATCGCAGCCATCCGGCAACTGGTGCTGATCGCGAGCGATGACCTGATCGCCGGCATTCTCAACCGGAACGTCCTGGTGACTGGGCATGGCAATCGCTGGACACGGGAGCAGGTCACTGCGCACAGGTGGCATCACAAGATCCCGGTCTTCCGCCCGGCGCTGGAGGGCATTGAGCCATACCTCAATCTGAACAAGCGCCTCCTCGGCGTCCCACCGAAGATCCTCAGGCTCGTCGCCGAATCCGGCGAGATCAAGGGTATCCATCCCCTACCGGACGGCCCATGGATCTTCAAGCGATCAGAACTTGGAAAGCCGGAAGCTCAGCGGATTGTTCATCGCGCGCGACAGAACCCAAATACCCGACAGGACCGCATCCCTATCAGAAAAACCTATTCGCTTCAACGATATAGACAGATGGGTGTTATGAAACAGGATTGTAGTAGTGTTCGATCCACAAAGGCAGGCGCTCCATTACGGTTCTGACATCGGGCAGCGGTGATAGGCGGATGTAGTCGCGCTTGATCGTCTTCACGAAGGCTTCCGCCATTCCGTTCGATTGAGGGCTCCGGACCGGCGTCGTTCTGGGCTCCAGGCCGGCCGATGTCACGTGCCATCGCCCTGGTCTCGTGGGCGATGTAGCCGGAGCCGTTGTCGCTCAGCCACTCGATCGTTTCGGGCAGCCGGTTGACCTGGCCGAAGTGGCTTTCGACGGCGGTGATGATGAGATCGCGCACGTCTTCGCCCTCGATGCCCTCGGTGGTGGCGACATGGGCGATGGCCTCGCGGTCGCAGCAGTTGAGCGCGAAGGCGACGCTAACCTTCTCGCCGTTGTCGCAGCCGATCTCAAAGCCGTCGGAACACCAGCGCAGGTTTGATCGGTCGACAGCGACCCGCCTACATGGCTCCGTCATGGCGGCGTTCTTCAAACCTCCGGCATGCCGATTGAGAAGCAGGCCGTGCAACTTCATAATCCGGTAGACCGTCTGCGACGGAAAAGGCCGACCACTTGTCATGCTACTCAGCGAACGGCAGATGGGCGACTACAAGGGCGCGGAGCTCATGCTGGATGCCGTCCCACAGGCCAAGGCGATGCTCGGAGACAAAGGCTATGATGCTGACTGGTTGCGCGATGCGCTGAGCGCACGCGGCACGTCCGGGCCGGCTATCAACGACGGAGCCGATTGGTCTTCGTCCGGATCTGGCGCACGGAAGGCGTGGTTGCGCAGCGGCCTCGGTGGGGAGACCGCTGCCCCGAAGGGGCATCTCCCAAGCCTCATATATTCGATTTCGCACTTCTCGGCGCTCGAGTGGGACTTTAACATTGCTTATGGGTAACCCCTAAACGGCTTGTCGGTTTGGTTGGCTAATGGCCAGCGATAAAGTGCAAGCGTTCAGTCCCGCGCTGTTCACTACAACGAAGTAGCTGCGAGAGCGGCGCCCCCTATGCGTTAGCTCGGCAGACGGGAGCCAAATGGTTTAGCCAGACCCATGATCGAACCATTTCATTGGCTCCCGACAAGTGACCGTGGCGGGTCGCCGATGGTCTGAATTTGGTACCCAACGTCGAGTCTTCCACGTCAACATCGCCCGTACATAGCGATGTCTTGCAGCGATCAGCATACGAGCCGCTTCGAGCGCAAGTTCCCAGCGCATCCGAGCCTGACGCGGTACCCAATTCGGAAAGGTCATGTACCGTGAGTCGCCTTTACTCGCTAAGTGACTCAGATAAGGAACCCCAAAGTAGAGGATACCCGTATGGAAGTCATGCGCCGCTTAGCGTCTGGAGCTTCGCCGAAACCGCGGGCACGAGACCTAGGCCTGCCGTTCCCCGGAGAAGCTGGCCCTTTCAACGCCATTACAGACGTTGCCGGCGTAGCGGTGGGCTACTCGACCGTAATCAGTGACTCGCCGGATTCGGGTAGAGGATCGGCGCGTACTGGAGTTACCACTGTTCTCCCAAGAGGCCGCACTGGGCCTCTGAGAGCGCCCGTCTGGGCCGGATTCCATTCGCTCAATGGAAATGGCGAAATGACGGGAACGCACTGGATTAAGGAGGCTGGTTATTTCACGGGACCTATAGGCATCACAAACACCCACAGCATTGGCATCGTTCATCAGTCGATCCTGCAATGGATGATCGAGAGGCCAGAGGCCGGTGTCGGAGCCTACAAATTTATTCTGCCTGTTGTTGGCGAAACATGTGATGCCTATCTCAACGACATGGATGCCTTCCATGTTGCCCCGGCACATGTAACCGAGGCTCTCAATAGTGCTTCCAGCGGGCCATTGGCTGAGGGCAACGTCGGCGGCGGAACCGGAATGATCTGCTTCGAGTTTAAGGGAGGCACAGGGACCTCGTCCCGGGTCGTAGAACTATTGGGCGCGAGCTATACTGTAGGGTGCCTCGTACAAGCGAATTTTGGGATCCGTCCCCTCCTGAAAGTGCTTGGCGTACCTGTTGGCGAACACCTTACTTCGAACCGGCTCTGGGTCGGCGAACAAGGCTCGATAATTGCCGTAGTGGCGACCGATGCGCCTCTAATGCCAACCCAGTTGGAACGACTTGCTCGACGTGCCGGGCTCGGAATTGGGCGCACCGGAACCCCGTCTGGGGATGGATCGGGCGACTTGTGTCTTGCCTTTTCAACGGCAAATCTGACCAAGAGTGAGTCGGCTGCGGCTCCAGCAGTAGGTGACCTCGCCTTCTTGCCAAACAACAGGCTCGATACACTATTCGAGGCGACCGCTCAGTCCGTGGAGGAGGCAATCATCAATGCCATGGTGGCAGCCGAGCGAATGGTGGGACGTGAGGACAAGCTTGTCACAGCGATCGACCACGGCGCCCTAAGAGAGGTCATGCGCAATTATGGACGATTGAGCGCATAAGTCCAACGGCAGTGAGTGGATGGAATCGGTTCTGTTGCAAATTTTCGTTGAGCCGAAGCAGGATGAGATGGCGGGCCGTGCTATGCGGCGGCAAAGATGTCGAACTGCTCGGCCACTGACGGATTAGGATTGAAGGCAAACCTCGCCTGTCGCTTGCGCATCATGTGACTTTGGCGGATTCGGATCGGCTTCAGCCGGCGCCGGCAGCGATCCTGCAGTTGATTTGTCGTGTCGCAAGAAACGATCGCCTCCTGGTTGGTCCGGCTGCCGTCGATGACGACACGATCGGGCCGGCCATGATGCTCCAGCGCTTTCCTGAAGAAGCGCTTGGCCGCAGGCAAATCCCGATTGTTCGCTGAAATATGTCGCCCATGCTGTCGATGGCACATTCATTCTCCACGCACCTTTGATGTAGGTCTCGTCGACATGCTCCTTGCCGGTGACCGCGCGCTTGCGCCGGTTGAAGCGCTCCAGAGCACGGGCGAGAAACGGACGACCCAACGGTGGATTGTCGAAGGATCGACGCCGATGCCACGCTCGACCATCATCTCCTTCAGATCGCGCAGGCTCAGCCCATAGGCGAACGCAAAAGCAGGATGACGGATCCATCGAAGTGTCGCCCCTTGAACATCTGAAGCTGAAAACTCCGAAATTAAAATTACTGAAGGGCTTTGACAGACAGCGGGTAACCAAGAGGTTGCAACAAAGCCGACCGATTTCGGCGGCGCGTGTCCACCGGTAGGGCCAACTCGGTGAGACCTAATATAGACGCAGCCAGTCGGTTGGCCCCGCCAAATCTTCGGGCTGCGCAGCGCCGAGAAATCGCCCCTCCCAAGCGGCGGATTGCAAACGAGCACCTCGGCTCGACGCCGGCGCGGTTTCAACCAAACCCGTCGGCCGTCACTTCGCCAGCCAGCACGCTGACAGGTGCTGTGGCCCCACTTGGATGGGTGGCGGCTCCTCCGCTTTACAGCGGTCGAAGGCGAGCGGGCAACGCGGATGGAACCGACAGCCCTTCGGCACGCGCGCGGCGCTTGGAACCTCGCCCTGCAGGGCCGGCACCTCAGCGCGACTTGCATTGCCGCCAATCTGCGGGGTGGCGTTGCGCAAGGCGACGGTGTACGGATGGCGGGGGTTGAATGTGATCTCATCGGCGCTACCGATTTCGACCAATTTTCCAAGATACAAGACCGCAATCCTGTCAGCGATCAACCAGGCAAGCGGCAGGTCGTGCGTGATGAACAACACTGCCATATTGTGCTTGTCGCGCAGGTCAACCAGGACCTGAAGAATCTGTGCGCGTATTGAAACATCGAGCATCGACACAGGTTCGTCAGCAACAATGAGCTCCGGCCTGACGGCAAGTGCTCCTGCGATCACGACGCGCTGGCGCTGCCCGCCGGATAATTCGTGGGGGAAGCGGGCGAAGAAATCACCGGGAGGATTGAGTCCGGCGGACGCAAGCGCCTCACTCACCCGGTCGGTGAGCTGGATGTTGGTTTCAACGAGTCGCAGCGACCGCAGCGGTTCCGCCACGATATCGAACACGGTGTGCCGCGGGTTGAGCGCTTGATAAGCATCTTGGAAGATCATCTGCACGCGATGCCGGTAAGGACGGAGGGCCGAAGAGCCACGTACTGAGGTCATATCCTCGCCCTCGAACAGCAACCTGCCGCCTGTTGGCTGTGCAAGCTTCGTAATGACGCGGCCCACCGTCGTCTTGCCGCTTCCCGATTCCCCGACGAGGGCGACAATCTCCCCCCGTCCGATGTTGAGGTCGATCCCGTCCACCGCGCGCACAGCGCCAGCAGGTCGGCCCAGGACACGGTCGAACAACCCGCCCTGGACAGGAAAATGCACCTGCAGGTTCTCCAGACGGAGGGTATCGGCGGTATCACGCATGGACTGCAACCTTGTCTTCTTGCGAGGACCGATGAAGGTGACAGGCGACGCGTCCCCGCTCAAACTTATCAAGGCTGGGGATTCCGGTCGCGCAAATCCCCATGGCCGACGGGCAACGCGGATGGAAGGCGCAGCCAGGAGGTCGATTGATCAAGTTGGGGGGATCACCGGGGATGGGCCGAATCATCTTTTTGCCGTTCGCCGGGTTGGGGATCGAGTCGATCAGCAGTCTGGTGTATGGGTGCTTGGGCTGGGCGAAGATCTCAGCAACAATTCCGTCCTCGACGATGCGGCCGGAATACATGATCATCACCCGATCACAAGCCTCAGCCACCACAGAAAGATCGTGGGTGATCAAAATGAGAGCAAGGTTAAGCTGCGATCGCAACTCCCCCAGCAGCTTCAGGATCTGAGCCTGTGTAATGACGTCGAGCGCCGTGGTCGGCTCGTCGCCAATGATGATCGAGGGGCGACACGCGAGCGCCATGGCAATCATCACCCTTTGGCGCATTCCGCCCGACAACTCGTGCGGATAGGCAGCGCCGCGATCCGCCGGAATGCCGACGAGCTCGAGCAGCTCCCTTGCCCGCGCTGTCGCCTCGCCACGCGACATGGCGAGCTTCATCCTGCAGGGCTCGGCGATCTGCTTAATGATGCGGTGAACCGGGTTGAGCGCATTCATTGCGCCCTGGAAGACAACGGACGTTTCGCTCCAGCGATGTGGCCGCATCGCCGCATCATCGTCGATCGGCAGCCGCTCTCCGCGATAGCGTACCTCGCCCTCGCTGACCCGCGCGTTAGGTGATAGCAGACCCGCGATCGCCATTGCAGTCGTGGTCTTGCCGCTGCCCGATTCTCCGACGAGGCCAACAGCCTCTCCGGCCCGGAGCGAGAAACTTACGCCGTCGATCGCACGTGATGAAACGCCCTTGAGCCCGTAGTCGACAGAGAGCCCATCGACCTCCAGAAGCGGTGCCTTCTCCCAGGAGGAGTTTGTCATGGAATAACCCTCCGCCGTGGATTGAACGTGTCGTCGAGGGCATTTCCAATCAGGACGAAGCTAAGCGAAACCGAAAGCACACACACGCCGGGGGCGCCGAGATACCACCAGGCTCCAGCACTCGCCGCACCGGCGCGCTGCGCCAGCGAAAGCAAAGTGCCCCATGAAGGCTGCAACGGATCGCCAAGCCCGAGGAATGAGAGCGACGTCTCGACATAGATTGAGCCGGCGACGACCAGCGCACCATTCGCTGCGATTTGCGGCACGAGATTGGGCAGGATGTGCCTAACCATGATGCTTAGATCGCCGCTGCCCACAACGCGCGCACGATCAATGAATGTTCGCTCCTTAAGCGACAGCGTCTGGCTCCGAACGATGCGTGCAACGAAGGCCCAGCTGGTCATGCCGATAACGACAATGATCACGAAAAGGGAGGGACGGAAGCCGAGGATTTCACCGCCGCGCCCCATCACCTCGAGGACCACGGGCGTGATGACCAGCGCCAGCACGAATGAGGGCATGACAAAAAAGAAATCTGTGATGCGCATCAGCCAAGTATCGACCCAGCCACCAAAATAACCCGCGGTCATGCCAACCGTGGTGCCGACGACGAGGCTGATCACAGTAGCCAGCAGCGCGATCGTGAGCGAGATCCGGGCGCCGTGGACGACCAAATTGAGCACGTCCCGCCCCACCTCATCGGTCCCCAGCAGATGCTGGCCTGATGGTGGCGCTAGGAAGTCGCCGGTTGCATTGATCGCAGTCTGAAGAGGCCCTACGAGGCTATTGGGCATCGCTGCCACCACAACAAACAATACCAAGCATACGAGCCCCACCTGAGCTCCGCCATAACCAAGAAACTGGCCTAGAAAGGTTTTGATAGCACGCGCCCGGCTGCGCCCATAATCCCGAACTATACTTTCACTCATTGTCGGACCCTGGGATCAAGAAGGCTGTAGGCAAGATCAGCTACGAGGTTGGCGACGACAATCGAAGCACCAAGCAACAGGAATATGCCTTGAAGGACAGGGTAGTCCCGGGCGTTGAGAGCCTCTACCGTCAGGCCGCCGATACCCGGCCAGGCGAACACGGCTTCGACGGTGATCGCACCTGCCACCACGTAGCCAAGATTGAGGGTAATCAAGGTAACGACCGGCAGCATTGCATTGCGAAATGCATGACGCATTAGCATCTGACCATTGGTCAGTCCTTTGGCCCGTGCGGTTACCATGTAGTCCTCGGTGACTACGTCACTCATTGCGGCACGAGCGACCACGACATATTGGCCGATAAGTCCGAGGGCCACGGCCGTGACCGGGAGCGCGAGATGCCGCAGATAATCAAGCGCCCAGTTCAGCGAACCCGTAATTGCGCCAGGTGAATATGCACCATAGCCCGGAAACCAACCCAACGCCGTGCTGAAAACCACCACCAGGAGCATGCCGAGCCAAAATGAGGGCGTAGAATAAAGCGCCAGCGAGGTTCCCGTGGCGATTTGGTCGACGGCTCCTCCTCTGCGCCAACCCGCATATACGCCAAGCATAACCCCGCATAGGATGGCGATGACCTGGGCTAGACCGACAAGAGCAATGGTGGCCGGCAAGCGCTCCAAGATCAGGTCAGCGACATGCCTGCCCCTGAACTTGAAGCTGTAGCCGAAATCGCCATGGAGAGTTGCCGACAAGTAATCGAGTACCTGGTCCGGGAACAGAGGCCGATCGAGGCCCCAGTTCTGGCGCTGCGTCTCCATCTGCTCAGCGGTCACGCTGATGCGCGCCCCGCCAAGCAGAAGCGATGCAGGGTCGCCTGGAATGACCCTGAACAGGATGAAGTTTAGCGTCGCCACGATCAGAAGCGTCATGGCCGCCCTAATGACGATGCGCCCGACGTGCCGGCCCGCCCGGCCCTCTCCTCCATGCATTGCCATTCAGACCGGCTTCAAGCGATCGTAGGGAAAGTAGCTCCACATCGACATGATGTCCTGCGTTCCCCAACCTTGGAAGCAATCATTTCGACGGGCTTCCAGTACGAAGGGGTAACAGAGCATGATATAGGGCGCTTCGGTGTAAATAAGGCGCGTTGCCTGATCGACCAGCTCCTGGCTCTTCTTGACATCGACCGTGACTTCGGCTTTAGCAAGGAGCTCGTCGAACTTGTCATTTTTCCAATACGATCTGTTTAGAGTGCCGATGCTCTTGCTACTCCCTAAGTTGAGGATGTCGTGGGGCGTGGGTGACAGCCAAGTCCCTGCAACGAGCAGATCCCAACCTCCGCCACCACCTTTCGCCGGTGCCGCTGTGCGGGCTGCGAGCGCACCGGACTCAAGCTGGGTGACAGACACGGGGATGCCAATTTGACCCAACCAACCCGAGATGAGCTGCACTGCCGCGATCGGCATCTCGAGGAGACCTCCAATTGTTCCGGTAATCAGCTCAAGCTGAAAGCTATTCCCTTCCTTGTCTTCCCGCACGCCGTCGCCGTTCGTGTCCCGGTAGCCTGCGGCATCAAGCCGGCGGCCGGCTTCGGCGAGATCGAAGTGGCGCCTGATGTCGCTCAACTCTGAATAGTAATCCGTCGCCACCGGCATGACCAGTCCCACGCCCGGGTCGGCGTGCCCGCGGAAGGCGCGATCGACGATGGCCTTCTGATCGATCGCGTAGCCGATCGCATCGCGAAACGCCGGATCTTGCAGGGCCTTTGTGCTGCCTGGCCCCTCCCCGGACGCGGTGTTGAAGGCCAAATAATTCCGCTGTTCAATACGCGATTGACCAACCACAATGTCCAGATTTTTTGAGAGGTCCTCCCACTGTGCGGCCGTGATGTTGTAACCATAGTCAAGGTTACCACTCTTTAGACCTTGAGCGATAGGATCCGCCGTGTTGAACATGTTGAAAATCATGCCCGCCATGGCTGGTTGCCCCGTCCGGAAATATTTGTTCGAGGCTAACCGGGCGAACTGACCCTGCTTAAACTCCGTCACAATCATTGGCCCCGTACCCACCAGCGGCGGATCATTGCGGAATGTGCTACGCGCGTCAGAGTAGCTCACTTTTTTCCAGACGTGCTCGGGGACGATCAGTACGATGTTATCGACCGGCCACCGGGTGGGCAGCTTGGTCACAATTTGTAGGGTCTCATCATTGATGGCTGTGATCGACTCAACGTTTTCCAACCCCGCAGTGTTGTTCCAGCCGATATTCAGTTCGTTCGGGGTTCCGATAGATTCGCGCAAATAGTTGTAGGTGAACGCGGCGTCTCGGGCCGTCGCGGGCTGGCCATCTGACCACTTCATGCCCGGCCAGATTTTGAAGGTCCAAGTGAGATTATCGTCCGCAACCGACCACTCCTTGGCGAACCCCTTTCGATCGGCGTGGCGCTGGGCGTCAACGCCCACAAGTAGATCATAGGTGAATGCAGTCGGCCAAAAGGAGTCCCAAGTCGCAAACGGGTTCATTGTGTCGGCAGCCCAAATCGCGGCGATGCGCACGATCTGATTGCTACATGACGATGCCATGGCCGTGGAGTTCAGGAGCCATGGCGCGGCCGAACTTACGAGCATCGCCTCTATCACCGCGCGTCGACTAAGTGACCAATTATTCATTTGTTCCCTCCCTTTATATACCCGTCATTATGGGCCGAAACTGTGTGTTTGCGTGTCAAAGGATAATGCTTGTTGAAATAGAAGGGTCATAATTCGTTCGGATTTGATCCAGCGCCTCGGAGGCGACGGCAGCGATGTCCCTTTGTAGAATGCCAGACCCTGAGTCCGGCGGGTGGCAGCCGTACGAGCCGGTTCAACCAGTATGGCCTCGCCAAGCCTTGCATCAAAGGGTATTGTCTCAACTCGTGCGTTGGCCAAGTTGAATGCCAGTCGGGTGTATTCCCGATCACGTGCAAATGGCCGCCACACCATCTCACCTGGGCTCAACCAAATGAGTATTTCTCGGTCGACGGCTCCGGCTCCGTCACGCTTGGAGGCTCTTTGGGGCCTCATTCGGATTGGCAACGCTAACTGCCTTCGCCACGCAGTATCCTCTCGGCGGCATCAACCGGCACTTGGCAGCCGAGCACCAAGTCGGCATCTGTGTTTTCAGTCCAATGATGATGATACCGCCGATGCTTGGCACGAAAAAAGCGTACGACAGCGGTGGTCGGGCGCGAAATCTACGCCAAGAGTCATCATCAACTGTTTCCCGCTCGAACCTCTGGTCGCCGTTTGCTCCATGGTTGGGCTTCCTCCAGATCGCGTGCGATCCGCACCAACGTGGCTTCATCACCAAAGCGGCCGACGAGCTGAATGCCGATCGGCAGCCCGCTGGCGCTTTGTGCCAAAGGCAATGAGACCGACGGTTGTCCGGTAATATTGAAAACGCCAAGGTACTGGTAGAACGCGGCCTCCGCATCCATCCATTCCTCTGCGGAGAGCGCCGGGTTGGTCGCACAGTAGATGCCACCATGTGGAAGGGCCACGGATGGCATCGTGGGCGTCAGCAGAATGTCATAGGCTTGGATCGCCTCGCCTACTCGCAGCCTCATCGCCCGGAGAGCCTCATGTACTTCTCCCGAATACTTTAACGGCAGATTCCGGCGGCTATGCTCATAAAGCTTGAGATTGACCGGCTCCAAAGTGTCTTGGTTGATACTGCGGCCGATGCTCCGCGCCGCCTTTTCTAGCGCACCCCCGCCGAGATCTGACTTGCCGAGTAATATCCTACTACATTCGTCCGGTTCGTAAGGCCGCTCGATGTCTGTGACCATGTGACCCATTTCTTCAAGAAGCGCGGCCACCGACTCGACTGCTTGCCGGATTTCTGGTTCCGTCTCAAATGAACCCCAATTGGTCCTCGCGACCCCAATCCGCTGAGTGCCGGCGGGTTGGGATAGTTCCTCCACATAGGAACGCTTCGGCTGGACGATGATGAACGGGTCGCCTGGAGACGGACCAGAGAATACATCTAAGGCGGCCGCCATATCGCGCACTGTGCGACAGAGAACAAATTCTCGCCCAAGACCGAACTGGGGATCGCTGGAAGTGCGCCCACGGGAAGGATTCAGCCCCACGAGCCCGCACCAAGCCGCCGGCTGCCGAGTAGATCCGCCACCGTCGCTGGCATGCGCGATTGGAGTGATCCCAGCAGCCACAGCCGCAGCCGCCCCGGACGAAGACCCGCCTGTCGTGCGTGCTAAATCCCATGGATTCCTAGTGATGCCATTGAGAATGGTCTCACTCATTCCGGATACGCCAAGTTCGGGTGTGGTCGTCCTTCCGAGAGTCCGCAACCCACCGGCGCGAGCTCGATAATAGAAATTGCTGTCGGTTTCGGATCGGAGACCTTTGAAGAGGCGACTTCCTCTCTCCTGCAGGCGGCCAGCTTCGGCGGCTCCGAGATCCTTACGAAGGAATGGCACGCCATTGAAGAGGCCTGCGTCCGCGCCAGGGACGGTCTCAGCATCCTCGTAGAACTCGATGACGGCGTTGATGCGAGGGTTGACTTCGTCGTAGGCCTCTCGCGCTAGGCGCGTCAGTTCCACAGCAGTCACTTCGCGTGCGCTCACGAGAGAGGCCAAGCCAGTCGCATCGTGCTCTAGGTATTCATTGAGCTTCATGCAGACACACCTTTCGCTGTAACATGCCGTCGCTCGCCCTCTGATCGCGGGAATGGGGCCAGGTTAAAGGAAATGCTGAAAATGTCGCAGCCATACGCCACCCAAATTGGTCTCGACGAGATTGCCTTCATCTCGAAATATGGAGCATAGTAGAGGCAGGTTTGCATCAAAATACATCGGTTTTTGAAGCACCGACCGCGCAAAGCGGTGCGGTTTGAAATAGGTTCTGTTGCAAATTTTCGTTGAGCCGAAGCAGGATGAGATGGCGGGCCGTGCTATGCGGCGGCAAAGATGTCGAACTGCTCGGCCACTGACGGATTAGGATTGAAGGCAAACCTCGCCTGTCGCTTGCGCATCATGTGACTTTGGCGGATTCGGATCGGCTTCAGCCGGCGCCGGCAGCGATCCTGCAGTTGATTTGTCGTGTCGCAAGAAACGATCGCCTCCTGGTTGGTCCGGCTGCCGTCGATGACGACACGATCGGGCCGGCCATGATGCTCCAGCGCTTTCCTGAAGAAGCGCTTGGCCGCAGGCAAATCCCGATTGTTCGCTGAAATATGTCGCCCATGCTGTCGATGGCACATTCATTCTCCACGCACCTTTGATGTAGGTCTCGTCGACATGCTCCTTGCCGGTGACCGCGCGCTTGCGCCGGTTGAAGCGCTCCAGAGCACGGGCGAGAAACGGACGACCCAACGGTGGATTGTCGAAGGATCGACGCCGATGCCACGCTCGACCATCATCTCCTTCAGATCGCGCAGGCTCAGCCCATAGGCGAACGCAAAGCAGGTAGCCAAAGAGTTTGCAACAAAGCCGCAACGACGGTTGAGATAGTCTTGTCCACATGCCATCTACCGGTGACGATCGCTGACCGGTCAAAGCGGCGCCCCTTGAAATTCACAACCCTCCGAAAATTCGTCGAGACGATCGGTTGCAACAGATCCTTCAACTTAATTTACAGAATCTTTGCGACTGCAGAGCACTGACAAGGGTATGTTTACCGCAAGGTCTGAGGTCCGCACGGCCAAGAAAGCTGTGCCGAACTATGCAGGACCGCCGCACAGCACGCAACGTGGGAGTCAACAGGCAATGGCAAGAAGAGCGCTCATCCTGGTTGAAGCTTCAAGGTTTAATGGTCCACGATACGTCAAAGCGGCCCAGCGTCTTGGTCTTCATCCAATTACTATGTCGGCTGATCCAACTCAGTACGACTATCTTGCGGCCGAAGGCATAGAGGCAATCCGTGTCGATACAGACAATCTCGATGCGCTAATCCGCGAATGTTCCCGGCTAGGTGAGAACTATGACATTGCCGGTATTACCGGCTTTCCGAACCCCGGCGAGTGGGTCTATGCGACAGCTGGCAAGCTCTGCCGGCATTTCGATCTACCGGGACCGAACCCCGCATCGATTGAACAATGCTGCGACAAATTCATTCAACGTCAGCTCCTCGCCGAGGCGGGCGTTCCCCTTCCTGCTTATCGCTTGGCAGCGGATGCGGCGGATGTTGAAAGCGCCGCCTCTGAGATCGGCCTGCCGGTGGTTCTTAAGCCAGCTGTAGGTAACGCCAGCAGCGGCGTCCGATTGTGCCGCAACGTCGATGAGTTAGCCGAACATACGACTTATCTGTTGGGCGGGAACCACATATGGCGGTCTTCACCGACGATACTGGTCGAAGAATTCGCATTAGGCCCATACTATTGCGCCGAGATAATGGGAGATGAGGTCATTGGGATTTACGCCGGTGAGTTCGGCCCCGAACCGTATTTCGTCTTTCGTGAATACACCCTACCGGCCCTACTGACTGATGAAGAGCAAGAGCGGATCGTCGAAGTTTCGCTGAGCTGTTTGCGCGCTCTCGGCCTTGGTTGGGGGCCGACCTGCATAGAATTTCGGTGGACGACGCATGGCCCTGTCGTCATTGAAGTTAATCCGCGTCTTGGTGGCGCGCCCGGTCCTCAACTGGTTCAGTTGACTTACGGGCTCGATCTCGTCACCGAGCACATCAAACTTGTCATCGGCGACGAATGGGATTTGCGTAGAAGGCATTCGCGCACTGCGGCCGCGCGGCTTTTAATTCCTGATCGCGATGGCACCCTCGATTGGATCAGTGGCGACAGTCGGGCGGCTGCCATACCGGGTGTAGCCGAGGTAAAATTCTATGTTGAACCCAAGACGCCAATCGTCAGGAAAGGCGATCTCCGAGACTGGATCGGATATGTCATCGCCGCTTCATCCAGCCGTGCGCAGACCGAGGCGATACTTCAGCAGGCCGTGGACTTAATCGGCTGGTCGATCACACCATTTCCGACCCCTTAATGAATAGAAACAACCTGCCGTCCGCGCATCATCGCAGGTGGCGCCAAGTAAGAGGTGATTGTAGCCGAAAATTGTTGCAACTGGGAGCACGAGAGGGACCCAGTTTGGTGGGGTGCGTGCCCCTCGACGGGCATCGATGTGCCAGAATGGTGGGTGTTTGACAGCCACCAAAACGAAGGAGTATCCCCGATGGAAGTCAGCACCATTAAAATCGATTTGGCGAAGAACGTGTGGTGCGTAAGACCGTATGTCCGCTTCTGCCGGTGAGGTGGCTCGCCCTACACTGGGCGTCCGAGGGTTGCTTCTCTATTCGGCGTGTTGAAGTCAAGCGCTTTTCGAGCCTTCCGCTTGGCCGGCATCTGAGGTCTTTCGCAGGGTCTTGCTTCTCTGCGGGATCGGCGCTCGGCCGTCGCCTTGATAGGATCAGAAGAATGAGGCGGAAACAATCTCGGACGCGTCCTGATCGTTGTTGTGATGCGACCGGTACTGCAACCCTCGCGAACTCACCTCATTCATCGTCCCGCCAAGGACGCTCTTTCCACCGGCTGGTGGAACTTATGGGGTGATCCTTGTCACGCTTGCTCTGCGATCATGTTTCATCTCCGTGTTCGACCGTTCCCAACCTGGTTTCGGCTCGGCCGGCGCGCGGGTGGCCGAAGGTCAGCGCGCCGCGACTTGCCCTTGACGGGCACCTGCGCGCGCCGGCAGGCTGCAAATGGTCGGGCGCACGATCAGGCGGCTTTCGGCATGATGTCTTGTCGCGTCCAACGAAACTCTGTGCCGTCGCGCCACATGCGATGCATGATCACCGCCAGCCGCCGAGCCAATGCGACAATGGCCTTCTGTCGGCCGCGCCGCCTGGCAACATTCATCGCCCACGCCCTCAGCCACGACCATTTCGTCGCGCGCGTTAGCAGTGTCCGCGCAGCTTCGTAAAGCAGCGTTCGCATCATGCCGTCGCCGCAGCGGGATATCCGGCTGATGCGGCGGCTTTCGCCCGACTCATGGAGCACCGACGTCAGCCCCAAGATCGGTCCGACCGCTTTGGAGTTGCGGAAGCGGGCCGGAATGTCGATGGTCGCCGTATAGGCCAGCGCCACCACCGGACCGACGCCCGGTATCGTCGTCAGCCGCCGGCAGACCGCATCATCGCGGACGATGGCCAGAAGGTTGCGGTGAAGCGCGGCAAACGTCTCGCGCAGCTTGCTGCGCGCCTCGAGCAGCGGTTCGACGATTTCGGCCAGATCGGGCATCCCTTCGGTGAGCTCTGGGATGCGGGGCTCGAACTTGACGGCGCCGACCATCCCAACCTTGAGACCGAAGTTGCGCAACAGCCCGCCGATGTCGTTTTCGATGGCGATTGCCTTATCCTGCAAGAGTTTGCGCGCCATCAGCAGTGCCCGGCGCTTCTGGCTCGTCAGCGTCTTCACATGCACCGGGCGAAACAGGTTGACCGGGGACCCGCATCATCTGGGCAAATGCCTCGGGCGTCAATGCGGTCGGGTTTGTTCGGTTGCGCCTCTAGGAAGGCCTTGGTGTGGCGGGTTTCGATCCACACCACCGGCAGGCCGGCTTCGGCCAGGCCGCTGAACAGCCATTGCGACAATGGCCCGGCTTCAAGCCCGATCCGCTCACAGGTCCAGGCAGGATCCGAGAGCACCCGCACAAGATCCTCGGGATGGCTCTCCACTTTCATCTCCCGGCAGATCTTGCCGGTTTCGTCGACGATGCAAATCGCGGTCTCTTTTACCGCTTTACCGCAACGTCCAATCCGACATAATGTTTCATGCTGCGCTTCTCCTTCTGATGCTTTTGGCTGCGGGCATGCAGACCACGTTTAACCATCAGCTCGAAGCGCAGCACCTTCAACCTATCCACCATGCATTGTCGCCCGAAGATAAGGCTCAAGCCGAATACATGGGGTAATCGCGGGAGCGAGTTTCCCAAGTCTTAGCTATGGAAGTGGGTGGCTGTTCCCCGACAGGATGGAATACGGGCTCACGATTCGCACCGGGCCCAGGCATCTCAGGGAGAACAGCCATGGAAGACTATATCGGCCTCGATGTTTCGATGAAAGAGACAGCGGTTTCCATTCGACGTGAAGGCAAGCGCGTCTGGCGTAGGAGGTGCGCCTCTGATCCAAAGGTCATTGCCGAGCTTGTCCGCAAGCGGGCGCCGGCCGCAAAGCGCGTCGTGTTCGAGACTGGCCCTCTATCGGTGTGGTTCTATCATGCGCTGCGCGCAGAGGGTTTGCCGGCGATCTGCATCGATGCTCGTCATGCCAAAGCAGCGCTCGACATGGCCGCGAACAAAACCGACGCGAACGATGCCGACGGTTTGGCGCATCTTGCAGAAGTAGGGTTCTTTCGTGAAGTGCGAGTGAAAGGCTTCGACAGCATGCTGACGCGCACGCTCGTGGCGGCACGCACCAGGCTGGTCAGGATCACGACCGAACTCTCAAACCAGATCCGAGGGCTCATTAAGACATTCGGACTGCTTGTTCCCGCCGGCAAAGGAAGCACGTTCGAGAGGAATGTCCGCAATCTCCTTGTCGACCAGGACGGGCTCACTCCTATCGTGCTGCCGATGCTGGAAGCCTGGCGCAGCATGCGCGTTCGGGCCGCTGAACTCGGGCGTCAGCTTGTCGCTGGTGCGCGTCAAAGCCGAGCGTGTCAAATACTCGTGTCGATCCCCGGTGTCGGCGTAATCACCGCGACTTCGTTCGTGACCGCCATTGAGGAGCCGGACAACTTCAAGAAATCTCGCTCCGTCGGCGCCTGGCTTGGCCTGACTACCCGACGATACCAATATACCAATCGGGAGAGGTCGACTATGATGGCCACATATCCCGGCGGGGCGATCGTCATTTGCGAGGGCTTCTCTACGAAGCTGCGACGGTCATCCTGACCCGCAGCTGCGCCGACAACAGCCTGCGAACATGGGGTCTAAAACTCCGGGAGAGGATAGGCTTCAAACGAGCCGCCGTTGCCGTAGCCCGCAAACTGGCGGTGACAATGCATGCGATGCTCAAGACCGGCGAGTTCTTCGACAGGACCGCTGGCGCGACAGCGTGACGGCTTTGAGAATCGCGTTCAGTCTCTGAGCGCGCCGAGACGTCCCTGCCGGGGCGTGGACAGAGCCATTCCGCTAGATGGGGTCGCACCGCTGGCTCAGCTGAGTGCGTCGAATACATTGAAGGCTCTCCCAGCGAAGCTCCATCATGCGGCAACCGATGTTGACCGCGAAGACAACCCTGCACCCGGCACACGCGTCTTAAGACGTGCAGATACTTGACGTCAACATTGCGATTAGACAACCCCATCTCGGATGGCCGAGCCGCCTCATCACAGGAGGAGATACTGGCTGAAGAAACCGGCTGTTCCATCAGCCGTTCCCTACCCGGACATGCGGAGCCGGTAACGGTTCGGTGTGAAGCTCTGGTGGGCTCAAGTCCTCACTGCGCTTAACAGGTTAAGATGTACCGTCGGGCGCGGCGTGGTACTGAAGGTGTTTTGGTGCGTTTTTTTTGCTTTGCGGACCTGCGCCTCCTCCCTCCTCCTTTCTCAGACCTGAGAAAGTCTCACTACATACTGCTTTCCACCTGGTAGCGTTGGCCCCATGGGGCCGGAGGGTATCCGGCCCCATACCTGAAATCTTGCAACCGTTCAGGCCGGTAGCGCGCCAGACTTCTTCCCCGTCCATGTGGCGATATAGTCCATCAGGCCGGAATTGAGGCAGTCATAAGGCTCGAGCCCACTCTGCTTCAACTGTGCGCGGATGCCGTCCATGCGGCTCGGATCGACACCGGACTCGATGATCGAGGAAACGAAAGCGGTGAAGCCCGGCGGCGACCAGCCGTCCTCCTCGAAGCGCTCGGGGTGGATGAAGGACAGGCCCTTGAACGGATGATCGCGTTCGACTGGGCCGTACATGTGGACGCCGCAGCCGGTGCAGGCATGGCGCTGGATCAGCGCGCTCGGATCGACAACCTTGAGCTTGTCGCCATTCTCGACGACGGTGACGTCGCCGGTGCCAGCCACGGCCACGACCGAGAAGATCGCGCCATCAGGCTTCCAGCATTTGGTGCAGCCGCAGGCGTGGTTGTGGGCGATCTGGCCCTTGACCTTCACTTTCACCGGGTTGCTGGTGCAGGCGCAGACCAGCGTGCCGCCGGCAAAGTCGGGCTTTTCCCGTGGCAGTCCATTGTCGATTTTAGGATGCAGTTTTTCCGGCATTTTTGTCTCCTCCCGTGTTGAACATCTGCATTTTCGGCCGCTGCATGGGTAGCCGGCGGCCTTCTCCTCCTCAGTAAACCACCACGCTCCTGATCGACTTGCCTTCATGCATCAGGTCAAAGCCCTTGTTGATGTCCTCGAGCTTCAGCGTGTGGGTGATCATCGGATCGATCTCGATCTTGCCGGCCATGTACCAGTCGACGATCTTCGGCACATCGGTGCGGCCGCGCGCGCCGCCGAAGGCGGTGCCCATCCAGGTGCGGCCGGTGACCAGCTGAAACGGCCGCGTCGAGATCTCCTGGCCGGCGCCGGCAACGCCGATGATGACCGACTTGCCCCAGCCGCGATGCGACGATTCAAGCGCCTGCCGCATGACCTTGGTGTTGCCGGTGCAGTCGAACGTGTAGTCGGCGCCGCCGATCTGGTCGGCGCCGCGCTTGGTCATGTTGACGAGATGGACCACGACATCGCCGTCGATCTCCTTCGGATTGACGAAATGCGTCATGCCGAATTTCTCGCCCCATTCCTTCTTGTCGTTGTTCAGGTCGACGCCGATGATCATGTCGGCGCCGGCCAGGCGCAGGCCCTGGATGACGTTGAGGCCGATGCCGCCGAGGCCGAAGACGACAGCCGTCGCGCCTTGCTCGACCTTGGCCGTGTTGATCACAGCACCGATGCCGGTGGTGACGCCGCAGCCGATGTAGCAGATCTTGTCGAAAGGGGCGTCGGCATTGACCTTGGCCAGCGCGATCTCCGGCAACACGGTGAAGTTGGAGAAGGTCGAGCAGCCCATATAGTGGAACAGCTTGTCCTTGCCGATCGAGAAGCGCGAGGTGCCGTCCGGCATCAAGCCCTGTCCCTGCGTGGCACGGATGGCGGTGCAAAGATTGGTCTTGCGCGACAGGCAGGACGGGCACTGCCGGCATTCCGGCGTATAGAGCGGGATGACATGGTCGCCCTTCTTGACCGAGGTGACGCCCTTGCCGACGTCGACGACGATGCCGGCGCCCTCATGGCCGAGGATCGCCGGAAACAGGCCTTCCGGGTCGGCGCCCGACAGCGTGAACTCGTCGGTGTGGCAGATGCCGGTTGCCTTGATCTCGACCAGCACCTCGCCATCACGCGGACCTTCGAGATCGACCTCCATGATCTCCAGCGGCTTTCCGGCGGCGACGGCGACAGCGGCGCGGGTTTTCATGATCTATATCCTTGATCTGCGCTATTGTGGTCGGTCGCTTCGGCAAGCCAGGTGACTAGACTTGCTAATGATGCTCAATTGCCTTTGAGGCTTGTTTAACGGATATTAGCTTGAACATCGGCACAGTCCCTTCAAAAGCTGCCAGGGCGTGGAACATGCATTGCAACTATCAGCAGGTTGTCGTGAGGATCTCCTCATTGGCCTCAGTCACCCGCCGGCAGACGCCGTTTAACCAACGATCTCTTTGTTGGCGATTTTCTTTTCGATCTGTTCCGTGGACAGTCCCTTCAAAGCCCACGCCACCGCGTGCTGGCCTGTGGCGTCCAGAACATGGTTGTTACCGAGTCCTTCGGTTCGGAAGAGGGTGACATCGTGCCCTAGCGCCTTCGCAGCCTGACAGTAGTCCTCAAGGTTCAAAAAAAGCGCTGACTTGTCCTTTTCGTCGCCAATCACAAACAAACGACGGCGAGGATTCATTGCGACCTTGGACAGATGCGCCACGGGGTCGTAAATATCCTCGGCTCCGTCGTACCCATTGCGCTCCGGGCTACCCCTGCGCAGCCCATCCAGGGACAGGCAAGCGGCTGAAAATGCGACACATTCCACATCCGGGAATTGTGTCAGCAAATAACTGGCTACAGTACCGCCGCCGGACTGTCCCGCAAACCCGTAGCGCTTGATATCGTGGCGTGCGATAAGCTGCCGAACAGCCCCTGCAACCAGCTCCATCTCGCGCATCTGCCGAGCCGAACTGTGTTTGCCTGAGGATCCGTACAGTCCCGGCCGGGCGATCTTGATGAACGGCATTCCGAGCGAAGACGCTGCCGTATTCGCGTAGGCTTGCTGCCTCGCCACGCTGTTGTCCTCGTAGCCCGCAGGTTCTCCAAACCACAAGCGATCGCCGTGAATATAGAAGACGGCCATTGGGGTCTGATCGGATAAACCGGACGACCAGTGCCGGATACAGTCGCCTGTTCCATCGACTTCAACCCAAAGGCCATTGCCGTACGCCAGACACTCAGCTTCAGTGCAGGCGGGCACGCCCTGCGCCACGCTGTCGACAGAAAATATCTCATCATGTAGCTCTAACTTAACTGAAGTAGACATGATGCTGCCTCTTTGTTATCGACGCCTAAGCCTTTAGGAGTGCCGATATATTGAAATCAACTTCTTGTAGGCCCCGTCGGGTAATATCCTTACTGCCCGCAAGAAGGCGGCGTGCCGCCATGTGGTCTCGGGGACGATTGACACTTTCAACGCTGACGCAGACGTCGTCGCGGAAATGAAACACAGAAATATCCGATTTCTCTCCGTACCGCGATTCAGAATCAGTCGCCCCGCCAGACAGACCCGCAATCTGGATTTTCGACTCGTACTGATCGGACCAGAACCAAGGAACCGCGTGGTAAACCTTGTCCCCTCCAGCTATCGCGTTGCCGGCTACGCGGGCCTGATCGATCGCGTTCTGCACCGATTCAAGGCGGATCCCCGCTCGGTTGAACTGACCAGTGAACGTGGCGCAGTCGCCCGCTGCAAATACATTGCTCCTGGAGGTCCGCGACCTATCGTCGACAACAATCCCGTTTCCCACATTCAACTCGAGCTGCTGCGCGAGCTCGAGATTGGGCTGAGAGCCGACTCCAACAACGACGATCTCCGCTTTCAGAATCGAGCCATCGTCCATTTCGATACGATTGATAAGCCCGCTGGGGCCTATGACAGGACGCACCTTCCGGGAAGTGATTAGGTTCACCCCGTTTTGGGCGTGAATTGCCGACAGCAATCTCGAAAGTTTTGGGGACACGGCTCGAGCCAGAACACGGTCCGCAGCTTCCACTACCGTTACCTGTTTGTTTTGCCGAACAAGGGCAGATGCGACTTCGAGACCGATGAATCCTGCTCCGATAATCACTACCTTTTCCGCGGCAGAGATCGCTGACCGGAGTTTTCGGGCATCTGCAACGCTTCGAACGTAGTGCACGTTGCCGGGGCAAGTATCGAGGCCAGGCAGCGTGCGCGCACGGGCGCCTGTTGCCAGGGCGAGGGTGTCGAATGGTATGACGATGTCGTTTGAAAGCGTCGCACGATTCTCATGTCCATCAATCGCGACGACTCTAGCGCTCAGTTCTACCTCAATGGCCTTGTCCCTGTAGAAGGCTTCTGCCCTTAGGGGCATGAGCTCCTCACTGGCGTCCTTGAGATAGGACTTGGAAAGTGGCGGCCTATGGTACGGGAGGTCACCTTCGTCGCTAACGATCATGATCTCTTCCGCGTACCCACTCTCGCGCGCCTGGCACGCCAACTCGGATGCGGCGTATGAACCGCCGACTATCAGTAGTCTTTTTCGCATAGGGCGTTCTTTCGCCGATGTTCGATAGTTGCAAATGTGCCGCAAAATGCGCCAGGTTTGCGTTAGAAGCCGGAACCCGGCGCTAGCCTTACAGTCAAACCGTCGAGATCTTCAGTCAGCTTCACTTGGCAGGAGAGTCGAGAGTTCTCCTGCCGCTCTTCGGCGATGTCCAGCATGGCATCCTCAACATCGCTGACTGGCTTGAGCTTGCTGGTCCATTCATCGTCCACATACACGTGGCACGTTGCGCATGCCGCACACCCGCCGCACTGAGCCGTGATGTTGAGGCCTGCATCGCGGATGACACTCATAAGTGTTTTTCCGGCCACGTCCCCGATTTCGACCCTTGTTCCACCTTGGTCGTATACGACTATCTTCACCGTGATTTACCTCAAAACAGAACATTCAGTGGGCCGTAGGACCGGTGGGAATAGTTTCTGAAGCGTGGTGGCTCCATGGAAGGATCAAGCCGCAGATCCGGAAGCCGGGCGATCAAGGCCTTCATGCCTTCGCGCATCAAAAGCCTAGCAAGGTGCATGCCTGCGCAGAGCCGCGGTCCAACGTTCAGGGCCAGATGGTCATTCGGCGCTTTTCTGTTGAGGTCCAAGGCGTGTGGGCAACTATAGTGCTCCGGATCTCGGTTGGCGGCCGCGTGTAGATTGCAAATAACGTCGTCCTTCTTCACCGAGACGCCCAAGACCGATACGTCGCGGTTCGCTACCCGGAACCGCCATTGAACGGATCCTAAAAGCCGCAACGTCTCTTCCACAAAGGCGTTAAGGGTCGGACCCTGATCGTACGTGACGGCCTGGCGGGCTTCGGGATTCGTCAGATAGAGGTAGACAGCGTTGGCAATGGCGTTTGCCGTCGTTTCTCCCGAGCCAATGGCAGAATCTCGCGTGTTATGGAGAACTTCCGTTACCCCGAGGCCAGGAAAATCCTTCTCACCCTGAGACCAGAGCAAACTTATGAAATCGTCACCGCGCTTGTCTTTTCGTTCAAGGACGAGGGGGAGAAACAGCTCGTTCAGCCTGTCCGAGGCTTGCTGAGCCTTTTGCATCAATTCGCCAACGGCATTTTTCATGCCGATCCAAGCCACGATGTCCTTGTGCCACTCCGCAACCTGCGTGACGAGCGCATCGTCCTTCCACGGGAGCCCAAACATCGAGGCCATCACCCGCTCCGGAATGGCCTGTGCATACTCAGTAACGAGTTCGGCACTCCCTCTTTTCTGGAAGCGGTCTATCGCATCGTTGATCACGGGCAGCACGTGATCAACACGGTACTTTGTCATGGCACTGGGGCTGAGCAGCTTGAGATAAACCCGCCGCATGGCCGCGTGTTTCTCGCCGGTCATCACCGAAACGCCGGTCGCCCCGCCATTGATTTCAAGCGTCTTTGGAGATGCGTCGACGTACATGATCCGAAACGTATCTTCGTCGCACTCGATGATCTTGCACGCGTCGTAGCTCACGGCGAGCCAGCAGTTCATGCCGGGGTCCCACACCAAAGGGCCACGTTTCCTAAGTTCATCGTAGCTTGGGAACGGGTCTACGTTTGCCAGCGACAGCATTGACCAATTGGGAGAAGAGATCGGAGTCAAGGCGGGTGTCATAATGGGTTCCTTGATATCAAAGATAGCGTCTTGTCGATTCCAGGTTGCGAGAGTATGCGGTCATCAATTGTAGGCTCGCCTTTCGGGAGACCTCTTCCGGGTTGGCGTTGGAGCTGCGCGTATTGCTCCTTGTTCGTCTGACATAACCACGCACCACGTTTCCACCTCAAACGCCTCATCCATTGCCAAGCTGTCATAAGCCCGCCCTAGGGCTCCAACAGGCCCTTTGTAGCTTCGGCCGATCCGCCAGGCGCGATCAATTCAAGGAAGCGTCACTAGGTGCAAATTAGGCCATCCACGGCCTACATTCGTGCCAAAAGGTGATGCTTATTGAAATAGGCTCTGCATAGTCCTGCGTGGCGTGAAACGTATCTGCAGAAAGCAGCGTCCAGCGGTCTTATATAGGCAACGAGCATTGGCCGCTTGCCGCTCCATTTCGTGCCCGCGGCAATCATTCGGGCCCAGGCAGCTCCTGATCAGACGGCTTCCTTTACGGCGTGGAGAAACTGCTGGGTCCTTTCCCTTTGCGGATTAGAAAACAACTCTGCTGGAGTACCTTGTTCCTCAATCTTGCCGCCGTAGAAGAAACACACCCTGTCAGAAATGTCGCGAGCGAACCCCATCTGGTGCGTCACCATCAGCATGGTCAGATTATGTTCCGCGACGAGCTTTCTAATGACGTTGGTGACCTCACCAATAACTTCTGGATCAAGCGCGGACGTAACTTCGTCAAACAGCATAACCTTCGGCCGCATTGCCAGCGCGCGGGCGATTGCTACCCGCTGCTGCTGGCCGCCTGACAGCCTCGAGGGATGCTGATCCATTTTGTGCACCATGCCTACCATTTCGAGCAACTCGACACAGCGGTCACGAGCCTCGGTTTTTGGCATTTTTAGCACCTGGACTGGGCCCTCCATGCAATTCTCCAAGGCGGTCATGTGCGGAAAAAGATTGAAATGCTGAAAGCACATGCCGATATCGGAGCGACGGCTACGAATGTATTTTTGGCTAGCTGGGACCAGCACCCCATTCTTTTCCATGTGGGTCAGGGGCTTTCCGTCGACGTAAATACATCCCCCGTTGATTGTCTCGAGCGTCATCAAGACCCTCAGTACGGTTGTCTTGCCTGATCCTGACGGGCCTATGATGGTGACCGTTTCACCTGCCGCCACATCAAGGTTCAGGTCTTCAAGCACAACGATCGGCCCGTAGGCCTTTCGCACCTTTCTGAAACTCACGATGGGCGTGGAATCGCCAGCGAGCTGCAGGGGCATGTTCATAAGGTCGGTCATGTCAAGTTCCTAACCTATGGCGGATATACCGTTCCAATAGATTCACCAAGCCGGCTGAAGGCAATGAAATCGCTAGGAATATCACTCCGACCAAAGTGTAAGGCTCTAGGAAACGGTAATTCTCGGTGCCGATAGCGTTGGCCGTGTGCATCAGCTCTGCGACACCTATCACCGAGAGCATCGGGGTGTCTTTGAATATACCAACCAGATAGTTACCCATTCCTGGAATGCAGAGCGGGATGGCCTGAGGGATGACGATACGAACATAGGTCTGTTTGGTGGACATGTTCAGCGCGGTTGCCGCCTCCCATTGCCCACGCGCGACCCCCTCAATCCCGCCGCGATAAACTTCGGACAGGTAGCAGGCATAGTGGAGTCCGATGGCTAGCATCCCTGATATCCATGGACTCAGCCGCACTCCAAATTGTGGGGCAACGTAGAAAACGAAAAAAACCTGAACGAGGAGCGGTGTCGAGCGGATAAACTCTATCAGTTCACGAATGAGCCACCGCAGGAATGTAGCATTGCCACGCTGAACAAGGGCAAGTGCTAGACCCAGCACCATAGCAATAGCATAGCCGGACAGCGCGGCAATGAGGGTGTTGCCCGTGGCGTGTATCAACCGCGGTAAGATTTGCCAGGTGAAATCCCAGTCCCAATTGAACATGACTCAAGCTGAGCCCAACTTGGAGCGCATTCGTCTCTCGAGACTGCGCATACCGGGAGTCAGCAAGAATCTCGCCAATATGTAGTAGATGACCAGCGCTGCGCCGAAAACTTGGGCCGACAGAAATGTCTGGCCGTTGATCTGTTTGGCTTCGAACATGATGTCCGCAACCGATATCAGGGATACGAGGGCCGTGGCCTTCAACAACTCGATCAAGAGATTGCCCCAGGCCGGCAATGCAATCACCAGCGCCTGGGGGAGGATGACGCGGCGCATCCGCTGGGCTGGAGCCATATTGATGGCCAATGCGGCTTCCCACTGCCCCCTTGGCACTGCAAGAACGGCGCCTTTAACCAGTTCGGCGCCGTAAGCCCCGATGTTCAAGCCAATCGCCAAACACCCTGCGGTAAACTTCTCAATTGTAAGGCCGAAGAGCGGAAGCACGAAAAAGATCCAGTAGAGCTGGACCAATAGGGACGTGCCTCTGAACAGTTCAACGTAGCAAACGGCGACCGCTCGCAGAAGGGGCGTTGGCGCAAGCTTGCAGAGGCCTGCAATCATCGATAACGCGATGCTTAGAACCGCCGAGCATGCGAAAATAAGGATTGTCTCCCAGGTGCCTGATAACAGCCGGGGCCAGTACTGCGCAAGAAACTCTAGAAAACCCATAATCTATCCGCTAGCAGGACCGGGATGCGGGCTCCCAGCGGGTGCCCGCATCCGCCGTACCTTACCGGTTTGAGCAAGCCCACTGGGTCGTGGTGGGACCAGGAAGATTAACCTCGGACAAGCCGTACGGCTTGACGGCCTCGATCATCCGAGGTGTCCCAACGTATTTTTTCAAGGCCTCGTTGAACTTGGCCAAGAAATCAGCGTCCTCGGTGCGAAACCCAATGCCCACCCAGTTCTGTGTCCAGTCGGGCAAGTCCGCGGGATTTGTAGCTTCAAACTCGCCGTTCGACCCATCTGCCATCGCCTTTACTTCGAAATAGGTCATTCCGCCGGCGTCCGCGCGGCCCGATTTGACCGCGGCCAGGACTTCAGACGGTCCTGGAACCTGTGTGATCTGGTCGTCGCTCACGCCTTCCTTTTTTGCTGCCTCGATCAGGTTTGCACCTGAATAGGTGACGAATGCAGCGTTCTTCTGAAGGATATCCTTGTAGTTGTGGATGCCCTTGGGATTTCCGGCGGGCACCAGAAACGCATCACCGGTCTTCGCAATTGGCTCAGAAAATGCAACGTTCTTGCAGCGGCTTCCCAGGATGTACATTCCGCCGGTGATTATGTCATAGCGGTTGGCCTGCAGGCCGGGGATAAGGCCGCCCCAATCGGTAACGGTGGTCTCGAAATTGGTCAGGCCCATGTCTTTCAAAATGCCGAGCGCGACGTCGTTGACGAAGCCCTTTGGCTGGCCCTTGTCGTCCGGAAAGGCATAGATCGGCACGTTCGAGAACCCGATCCTGATCGGCTGACCGGCGGTAATGCGGTCTGAAAGCGGACCTGCGGTTACCGAGTAGGCGCCTGCGAACAAGGAAATACCAGCTGCTAGGATGGCTGTTCCCATTTTGGTTTTCATTTTGCTACCCTCTTACTGCCACGATTGATCGTGGTTGATTGCGGCTGCCTGTGGCAAAGATGCAACCGACCGTACCTGGGCATCATGGAGCACTCTTTGCATGCTATTTCGCCAAATGTGCCCGATGGGCGAAACACCCCAACCATAAGTCTGGCTTTTTTGAAATGTTAGCTACCTTTCCCAAGGACAGCCTCCACGACGTTCACCCAATAGTCCACGCCGTACCGGATAGCGTCATCGTCAAAATCGTAGGCGCCATTGTGCAAAGCGGCCGATGGGCCATTGCCGATGAAAATGAGGGCCCCTGGGCGTGCCTGCAGCATGTAAGCGAAATCTTCTGCAACCATCGCCGGCCTTAATCTGTCGTCTACCGCTTCCGCGCCGGTGCATCGAGCCGCGCTAATGGCAAGAGCAGTGGCAGCGCTATCATTCACGGTCGCTGGAACCGATCGGCGGTACCGGTAGGCAATGTCGCCCCCGAAAGCTTGCGCGATTTTGCGCGCAACGATCTCGATCTGGGTCTCGGCGAAGTCACGCAGGGAAGGGGCCAATGCGCGGACGGTTCCAGCCAGTTCAACTTCGTCGGCAATTACATTGTAAGCATTCGAGGCCCGGAGCTTCGTGACTGAAATCACCAGCGACTCGATCGGATCGGTGCTGCGCGACACCAGTCCTTGCAGGCCAGTGATGACTTGGGCGGCGATAACGACCGGATCGACCGCTAGGTGCGGTGCTGCGGCGTGCCCGCCGCGACCTTTTACAACGATATCGAAATCATCCTGGGAGGCCATCATCGGGCCTGCGCAGATCGCGAATTTGCCTACGTCGATCCCTGGCCAGTTGTGCATTCCGAAGACCTGGGAGATGCCAAAACGGTCCAAAAAGCCGTCTTCGACCATCTTGAGCCCGCCCGAGGGCAATTCGACCTCCTCGGCCGGCTGGAAGATGAGCGCGACGGTGCCTCTGAAACTCCTTCTTTGGGAAAGGTACTTTGCAGCACCAAGCAGCATCGCCGTGTGGCCGTCGTGACCGCAGGCGTGCATCTTCCCGGGGGTCCTGGAGGCCCAATCCTTTCCAGTCACTTCATGGATGGGCAATGCGTCCATATCTGCACGGAGGCCGATAGTCGGCCCGTCGCCGCCTTCGCCCCGGATGAAAGCGACCACGCCGGTGGCGGCTATGCCGGTTTCGATATGGTTGATTCCAAAGGACGCCAACTTGTCCGTGACGAACCGTGCGGTCTCATGCACAGCGAAGTCGAGCTCGGGGTTTTGATGCAGATGCCGGCGCCAAGCTGTGGCCTCGTCGGCCAGATGATAAAACGTCTCGACTGGGAACATGCTGACTCCATTCATCGAGCCTGTCGGCCGACGAGGGCCATATCGGCTGGTTGTGCAGATTTACCGGAAGCGCTTGGAACATTTTGGGCAAAACGCGCATCAGCCTGAAATGAAACGATCACGCCTCCACCACGATTGCAATGATGGTCCCATTTGCATGGGGTAGCGTTTCGTTGCGCGTCCGATCTTGCAACGAGCATTTCGGATCGCTAATGCCACATGGTGGTTTCGCATCTGAGGTGCAGGGATGATAGATGATCTTGACCGCCGGATACTCGGGGCGCTTCAAAGAAACAACAGGCTGTCGTTTTCCGAGCTTGCGGACCTCGTGGGTTCGTCCGCTGCCTCATGCATGCGCCGTGTCAACAGGTTACGCGCCGACGGGGTTGTTACCGCGGATATCTCTTTAGTCGACCCCAAGGCGCTCGGGAAATCGTTGACAGTGGTCGTCACCGTGGAACTCGACCGCGAGCGCTTGGACCTCGTCGACGACTTCAAGCGAGCGATGAGGGCGGCAAAAGAAGTCACTCAATGCTATATGATCACAGGCGATGCCGACTTTGTTCTCATAGTAGCAGTAGAGGACGTCGAGGCCTTCGACGTTTTTGTAAAGACCAAACTCTACACAAATCCCAATGTGCGCAAGTTCAAGAGCATGATTGCGCTGGACCGAGTGAAGTTTGAGCCCCGGGTTTTAGTGTAGCCCTTTCAAGGCTGAACATTTCCACCACTCCCGCCCGGTTTTTGAAGCGTGCATTGCGGCCGGCGCGCCACTTTGATCGCAATCAGCGCATCGAAGTCTGCGATTTAATTGGTCGCGGGTGACCGGCGGTCGGCCCAAAAGGCTTCGTTCGGGTCGATACCAGCGGCGCCGTGTGCTGGCGGTCTGAGGTGCGCCAACATTCGAAATGCTGGCACGTGGGGCCGCTGAGCGGTTTGCGGCGATAAATCGTGATCGGGTGTGCGAGCGCCTGGATTGAAAAGATTTGGAGGACTCAGGAATGACACTTGCTGCAGCCGAACCTGCAACAGCTCTCCCGGCCATAGAGCAACGGCACCTGGATCACCGACAGTATCCCCATGGCGTAGCATTCATGGACGGTCAGTACCTGCCTATGTCCGAAGCCAAAATATCCGTCTTGGATTGGGGCTTTCTGCATTCCGATGCCACCTACGACACTGTCCATGTATGGGACGGACGGTTCTTCAGGCTGGACCTGCATCTGGACCGGTTCTTTCGCGGCATGGAAAAGCTCCGCATGAAGCTTCCCTACAGCCGCAGTGAGATCGAAAAAATCCTGTCAACCTGCGTGGCGCTATCTGGGCACAAGTCGGCATATGTCGAAATGGTTTGCACGCGAGGTGGCTCGCCCACCTTTAGCCGTGACCCGCGCCGGTCGGAGAATAGGTTCATCGCATTCGCGGTGCCTTTCGGATCGGTCGCCAACAAGGAACAGCTTGAGCGCGGCCTACATGTCGCCATCAGCAACACCGTTAGGATTCCGCCCAAGTCGATCGATCCGACCATCAAGAACTATCACTGGCTCGATTTGGTGAAAGGCCTGTTCGATGCGTACGACTACGGTGCCGAAACTGCATTGATCGTCGACATCAACGACAACATTGCTGAAGGGCCTGGCTTCAACGTTTTCACCGTCAAGGACGGCCGCCTGAAGACACCGGCTTATGGCGTCCTTGCCGGCATTACCCGGCAGACCGTATTTGATCTATGCGGCAATTTGGGCCTCTCCGTCAGCGCCGGCGACATTGATCGCGACGAGTTGAAGGGTGCCGATGAGGTTTTCATCACGTCTACAGCGGGCGGGATCATGCCCGTGTCCAAGATTGACGAAACCGTTGTAGGGGACGGCAAGGTTGGCGCTCTAACACGCCAGCTGACAGACCTGTATTGGGAGAAGCATGCCGATCCGGCATGGTCGACCGCGGTAAATTACGCATAGTACCGCGATATATTGTCGAGCGTTCCTCCCCGGCGCGGGGAGGGCTGTGCTGCCGAGAGTCTGCCCGATGACCGACGCTTTCATTTCCCATCTCTCGAACGAACTCGCCGGCCTGAAATCGGCCGGCCTCTACAAATCCGAGCGGGTGATCACGTCGACCCAGTCGGCCGAGATCGGGGTCGGCGGGCAGAAGGTGCTTAATTTCTGCGCCAACAACTATCTCGGCCTCGCCGACAGCGCCGAGCTGCGCGCGGCGGCTAGCCAGGCGCTCGACCGCTATGGCTATGGGATGGCGTCGGTGCGCTTTATCTGCGGCACGCAGGAGGAGCACAAGGAACTCGAGGCGACGATTTCATCGTTCCTCGGCATGGAGGACACCATCCTCTATGGCTCGTGCTTCGATGCCAATGGCGGCCTGTTCGAGACGCTGCTCGGCGAGGAGGATGCGGTCATCTCCGATGCGCTGAACCACGCCTCGATCATCGACGGGGTACGGCTGTCGAAGGCAAAGCGCTTCCGCTATGCCAACAACGACATGGCCGATCTCGAAGCGCGGCTGAAAGAGGCGCGCGATTGTCGGTTCCGGCTGATCGCCACCGACGGCGTCTTCTCGATGGACGGCATCATCGCCAATCTTCGGGGCGTGTGCGATCTCGCCGAGAAATACGATGCGATGGTCATGGTCGACGACAGCCACGCGGTCGGCTTCGTCGGCAAGAACGGTCGCGGCTCGGCCGAGCATTGCGGCGTCGAGGGCAGGGTCGACATCATCACCGGCACGCTCGGCAAGGCGCTTGGCGGCGCTTCCGGGGGCTACACCTCTGGTAAGAGGCAGGTGGTCGACTGGCTGCGCCAGCGCTCGCGGCCTTATCTCTTTTCTAACACGCTGATGCCGGCGATCGCCGGTGCCTCGATCAAGGTGTTCGACATGATCCGCAACTCCGATGCGCTGCGCGAGCGCCTCAATGCCAACGCCGCTCGATTCAGGTCACGGATGGGCAAACTCGGCTTCACGCTGGCCGGGGCTGACCACCCGATCATCCCGGTGATGCTGGAGGACGCCAGCCTGGCGCAGGAAATGGCAGCACGCATGCTCAAACGCGGAATCTACGTCATCGGCTTTGCATTCCCGGTTGTGCCCAAGGGACAGGCACGCATCCGCACGCAGATGTCGGCGGCGCATTCCACTGAGGACATTGACCGTGCGGTTGAGGCGTTTGCGGAGGTAGCAAGGGAACTTTCGGTCATATGACCTGCGGTCTCTAACTACCTCGCCGCCAAACAGAGCTTCGGGCGAAAGCCTAGACTAGAACCCCATCAGCGTATCTGCGCTAGCTGCTTCGGCGCCCGAACTGTGAGCAGTTGAGCCTTTCCTTCAGTGACCACGACTGTTTCCTCGTGCAGGACGATTTTACCGGCCTCGTACTCCAAGGCAGGCTCAATGCAGAGCACCATGCCCGGCTGCAATATCGTATTGTCCTCAAGTCGAATTGACGGCGGTTCGGTCAGTCGCAACCCAAGTCCATGCCCCATGCGCCCGTTGCTATTGAGGTCCGCCCCACCCGACGAGAGTGCCTTGGCCATCTGTTCAAAGACAAATCCGGCCGTAACCCCCGCTGTTGCCGCTTGAAGCCCAATCTGGTGCGCTTCCCAAACCTTCTCTTGAGCATACCGTAGGGCATCTGTAGCCCTGCCAATCTGGTAGTTGCGATCGTAATCGCAGAAATACCCGTCGAAGGTCGTACCCGTGTCGATGAAGAGCAGGTCGCCATCAGCGATTGGCCGGTCCCTTGGCCCGCCCGTAATCTCGAAAGGCCCGCCGACGTCGGATCTGCAAATGAGGGTCGGGATAGCGCCGGCGCCGCCCATATTGAGGCGACCGCGGAATTCCCGAAGGATCGTACGTTCAGTATCGCCGATTTTAACGAAATCGGGCACTTGGGCGTATACGGCACCCGCGATGTCGACAGCCTTTTTGATTTTACTGACCTCGGCCGCGCTCTTGATCATGCGGAGCTGCCAAATGAGGCTTGCGCCATCAACAATCTCGACGCTTTTCAGATCACCGATGATCGCATTCAATTGCGTTACCGGCATTCCCAGTCGCAATTCGAAACCAAGCTCAGCCCCGACCCGTCCGTGTCGCCGGGGCAGGTCGGATATCGCAGCGACAACGAGAGATGTGCCTTCGTCCTCGGGCCGAGGCGAAGGCCAGGCTCTGATTTCCTTAATCCACGTCTTCTCGATGATAGCCCTTCCGATCTCGGGAATAATCGCAAGGGGCGCCCCTGTAGCAGCCACCAATACGAACCAAGGTCGGGTGTAGCTCTCCCAGAACGTGGAATCGACACCGATGAAGTACCGGATGTTGTCCATCGAAGTGAGCAACAAGCCGTCGAGGCGGTGTTGACCCATTAGCCGCTGAGCCCGGGCGACACGCTGTTCGAACTCGGTCGGCGCAAAGCCGTAGGAGGCCTCTAGATCCATTCTATAACTCTGTCTATCCAAACGTTCTCGGCCGTGGCGGCTGCATCTACCCACTATCGTAAAGGCGCTCAGTGCACGAAGGATGCCAAAATCGCGCTGGCGCCGCAGACGCTATTTCAAATGTGCCTGATCACTCGCGAGATCTGCGTCGCTTGCCAGATGAGCTCAAGGGCCTTTCGTTGGTTGCCTGAATCAGGCCGCATGAGCATTCAAGCCCCCAATCTCGATTGCCTCCACGGCCACTGCTTCATCGTTGTCAGATGTATCTCCGGTAACCCCTACCGCTCCAAGCAACCGACCGGCCTGGTCTCGCACTAGGACGCCCCCGGGGACGGGAACAATCTTGCCGCCTGATATAGCGGTCAGGCCGGATACAAAGTGAGGGCGGTCAGATGATGCTTTGTCGAGCCAGCGTGAGCCAAAACCGACGGCCAAAGCACCGTAGGCCTTGCCGAACGCAATTTCAAAGCGGAGCATTGAAGCCCCATCCTGCTTCTGAAACGCGACCAAGTGGCCGCCAGCATCCAGAACCGCAACGCTCAGGGGCTTAAGACCCTTCCCGCTTGCCGTCGAGCACGCCCGATTAATGATGGAATTGGCAACTTCCAATGTCAGCTTGGTCATTTGATTTTCCCTTGAGCTTGTTAGTAGGGGCGTCTTCTATGCCGCAAAACGAGCATCGACCGGAATATCCGCAGCCACAATCGTGGCCAGCATGGCCGATGTTGCGGCAGAAAGCGTCCACCCCAGATGCCCGTGACCCGTATTGTAGAAGACACCTGGAACCCGGCCTTTGCCGACCCGCGGCATCATGTTCGGCATCATCGGCCTCAGCCCTGCCCACGGTACAACGTGTTCAGTTGCGACTTTCGGGAACATCATCCGCGTCCAGTCAACCAAAGGTCTGATGCGATCTTCGCGGATGTCGAAATTGACGCCGTTGAACTCTGCGGTCCCTGCTACGCGCAGACGCGCTGCACCGAGGCGGCTGGTCACAATTTTGGCCCGATCGTCCAGAATGCTTACCCAAGGCGCCGAGGAATCTGCCGCAGAGCCATCCAAATCCACCGTAATTGAATACCCTTTTACCGGATAAATATTGATGCGATCCCCGAACATCGCAGCGATATCGCGACTATTTGTTCCCGCACACACTACAATGCCGTCGGCTTCCAACGTCTGATCGGCGCCACCAGTTGTGCAAACGAGGTTAAAGCAATTCCGGCGTTCAATCCGGGTCACCGGAGCGTCATATATAAATTGAGCGCCACGCTTTGTGCAGGCCTTCTCCAAGCCCGCGCAGTACTTGTGAATGTCGCCGGTAGAATCCGACGGGGTGTAAAAACCTCCATAAAAATTGCCATGCATTGCAGGTTCAATCCCGGCAAATTCGCTGGGCGTCACCGAATGCCGGTCGAGGCCACCTTCGTTCAGCATCTTATTCACCTTCAACGCATGGTCGAAGCCGGCTTTGTCCCAGTAAACATGCAGGATCCCGCGACGTACGTGATCAAAGTCGATCCCTTCACGGTCAGCAATCTCGAAGAGGTGCTTACGGGCCGCGATAGCCAGGCGGGTCGTTTCAATCGTGTTCTCGCGGTATCGCGAAATATTGGACACGAACTCCAGCAGCCAGCTGTACTTGTGCCACGACGGGGCAGGGTTCATGAGGAGTGGCGCATCCCGCCGAAGCATCCACTTGATTCCCTTGAGGACGGTCGACCAGTGATTCCAGACTTCGGCATTGCTCGCGGACAGCTGGCCGCCGTTGGCGAACGACGTTTCCATCGCGGCATAGCGACGCCGCTCAACCACAGTGACGTCGTAGCCTTGCTCCAACAAAGCATAAGCCGTCAACACACCGGCAATTCCGGCGCCAATTACAATAATTTTAGGCATTTTAACTCCGAACAGTACAATGGGTGCGAGGCCGGCCCGCGGTGAATCCCCAAATCTGTCTCGGGTACCTGAGAGCTTAACCGGACCTGCCGGCTTTCCCCTTCGGTGGACGCTCGAAGCGTCTCTCTCCAGATTGTTCGGCGGTGCGGTCACTTTTGCCTGAGAGTTTCCTTGGGGGGTTGCTCCGTCGGCGTCGGCAGTTGCCGATCTCTCCCGTCCAGCCTTTCGAACACTGCAGCTATACGATGATAGCCATACCATTGATCGCCATTTCCACATCTGTGCTGAAATGTACGGACCATTTTTCCGGTTTCTCTGACTGATATGAGCCCAATGTGCCCAATTTCAAGAAATCGGCTCAGAGTGGTCCTAGCACGCCGATAAGCGGTTGACACCGCACCTACATGAGATCAGTTCGGCTAAAAGCTGAGCGGAGGCAGTGCTGCTCGCCCATCTGGCTCGATTTAACATAATGGATATTATCGGCACCTCGGCACCGCAATAAGACATTGATTTCGAATGGGGTTTGTCAGTTCCATAATATGCGCCTGAAGGATCGCAGGGATTCGACCTAAGAGACCGCTCTTAGGGCGTGTTACGACGCATATATTTCATGCACATTTGTAAGCGCTGCCTGCAATGCCTTTGTCGGCTTTGCGAAGCGAGCCGCCATATTGGAGGATCCAACCTCCGCCATGCAGTGGATCGCTGCGTGTAAGGCGGGCAGCGAAAAAGTGCAGGCGTAGAATTCCGCGGCTTTGTAACGCTGGTGCAGGGGCAATATTGTCGAGACTTCATGGCTGGCCAGGGATCGACTGGACGCGAGCGATCAAGCTTAGCCACGGGGACGCAGCCGAATTTCGGCTGAGGAAATAGTGCGGCCTGTCGCCGCCGGGTGGAGGGGAGCGTGATGTCGGGCTTGAGCAGATTTGAGAGACCAGTCGTCGTTCAGGTCAGCCGTCACGGCTCTGAGCGCATTGTGCTCGATGCGCGGCGATTAAGAGCCAGAGGGTTCAAAAAGCGAATCTGTAAGAGTGGCGGACGGGGATTCAGCTCCTGGCAGAGGCGGAGAACAGCAGTTGTGACGACCGATTTTGGATCACGCATCAATACCTACTCTTCGAGCCAATGCAGCCCGGCTATGAAGGTGCCGGATGTTGCACCGGAATGGGCGAACTCTGGCGGCATGCCTGGTGCCATCCTCTCGGCATTCCAAGTGCCGGCATGCGGTCGATAGCGCCGAAAAGGTCGGGAGACTTCAGGTGGCGCATCAACGGTTGGCACAGAGGCATCCCGGCTTCCTCCTGAAAGCGGCTTTTGGGCGCGACCGCCGCATTCCACCCCTCGGATAGGGCCTTTCACCTTCTGGGCGTAGACCAAGCGATGGCCTGTCGGAATTGAACCGAGGATTAGCCGCACCCTCGAACTGCCGATGGCGCTCAACCTTGCCCAACTCCACGAGGTGCTCCAGGCCTCCTTTAGTTGGACCGATAGCCATTTGCACCAGTTCAACATCGGCGGCATCATCTATGGCGCGCCGGAGTTCGACGACGACGGCTTCACCGCCAATCGCATCTTCAAGGCAACCGAGTTACGGATGGTCGATTTCGTTTTTTCCTACGATCCCGACGAGCAGCCCATCACGATCCGCTATGAGTACGACTTCGGCGACAACTGGCGCCATCTGCTCCGCCTGGAACGCCTTCCGCGCGAGGCAGGCGTCAATTATCCTCGCTGCATTGCAGTTGGCCGGTCAGGGCCGCCAGAGGACGTCGGCGGCCCGCACGGCTATGCCGAGTTCCAAGAAGCATGGCGCGACAGCGGTCACGAAGTGCATAAGGCCATGCGCCGGTGGGCCGGCCGCAAATTTCATCCCGAAGACTGCGACCTCGACGCCATAAACAAGGCGATCGCCAAGGCAGTGCGCGCCGCGCGAGGAAACTACCGCTTCCGCCGCCAACCCAGGGCAGAGTTGTCCGCACACGACAGAAACCGTTTCAAGCTCAAACCGGCCAACAAAATGTAAGGCGGCATGGCAAGCGAATAGTGACCACAGTTCAATGCCAAAAGAGTTAGCCTGGCTCCGGCGTTCTCCAGCCTCTGCATGAACCTCGCCGAGAGCGCCGGCAACACCACTTTGTCTCTCTTGGCCAACACGACGTGAAGATCGAGATCAGGCCGTGCCAGACTATGTGTGTAATTCTCTAAGTTAAGTGGGCCCCAGGCCCTTCTGAGATCGGTCAGCTCAATCTCAGGCTCAAGGCTATCGCGTATCGATCGTGTCGCGCGGCCCGTCCAGACCATGTCCGCTAGACTCCCCGCCGTCAGGAACAGCGAGGCTTTTGACACGGCCTGGTCGCGCGCAGCAATCAACCCCGCGACCCAGGACCCTAAGCTCATACCAAGAACCGAAATCTCTCCATAGCCTTCGCTTTTCAACCAACGTATGAGCTTTCGCCCATCCAACACTGCCTGCCTTACAGATTGGATCGTTCGACCGAGATTAGGGCTAAGCATATAGTCGGCGTGCACGGAGCCGGGACGGCTGCGTTCGAAGTGATAAGGCATAGCAATCTCGACAACCGTGACGCCACGCTGCGAGAAAAAGTTGGCAATCTGACGATTCCGGGCGCTTGCATTCCAATGGTGAAAAATCACCATCGCCTGATCGAACGAACCGCTTTCTGTGACTTTCGCCCAAACAACATTGTTCGGTTCGATATCAGTCGCAATGTCCGACGGAAATTTTAGCCACCCATCTTTCCATTCAAAACAATCATCGCTCTCACTCGGCTCATCGAAAAAGGCTGGATCAGCCACGGCCTGGTCGGCAAGGACACAAAACTCCTCGATGCTTGCAATCTTCCCCGCGCCCGGAAAGGCGCGGTCCGCGTCAAGGATGAAGTCCGTTGTCTTCTTCCCTACCTCACCGCGTCGCGCACGCCGCTCATCCCAACGATCAAGCCAGCTATGATACACTGTGATTTTTTCCTAATTCGCTTGCTCGCCATCGACCAAATCCGGGATCAAATAGGCCGTATGTCGCGAGCAGCACTCCAACGCCCAGCAGGATCGAAAAGCCAGCAAATGCATCGATCAGCAAGTAGCCAGCCACGAGTAACGCCACGATCGCCGACATCTTCCACAAGAGAACCTGAACCCGACTTCCGCCGCCTAAACGTATGGTCCCGTACACAAAAACAACACAGGTCGAAATAACGATAAGAAAGCTGCTGTAATGCGTCGGCATCCTATAGGCGATCCCGTCGCCCACGTCGTTGCCTCCATAGAAGGCTGACGACATATCGCCGACCAACCAAGCCACGATATCTTCTCCACGCGATGTCAGGTAAGCACTCTGGACCTTCATGACTATGGCGATCAGAACCCCCAAAACAGTACACCGAAAAATTCCGCGCATCACTCTGAGGCTGGCTTGGTTGTGCTCGTGTTGATAATCCACTTCCGGCTGATTACTCGCTGCTTCTCCAATTCTCCAAAGATCATGGATGACCGTATAGAGCAAAATGAGACCTACGAAGAACAGATAAAAGCACAGGCACATGTATAGGTAAGCGAGCCCGGTGAATACGATCGCTTCTGGAACCGATATGACCTCAGGGCGCACAATCGCTAACGAGCCCCAATCCGTCGCATAGTGGCCACCGCCCTTCATCAGCGGGAGCAAACACACGCCGATCCACTGAAAAAGACCGGCGAACAGCACACAAATCAAAAAAACCGCCCAATATGAAAACGAAGAAGCTTCTACGCTGCGCGCCCAGGCATCGTCGCTTTCCATCTTATTGCCATTCCCCACAAGCTTTGGGCGGCCTTCATCTTTCCAAAAGGTCACTAGCTCGGTCACGAAGGCAAAAAACAGTGGCAAAAAGACCATGAAGACGAATGTCCAGTTCGCTGTCCAAAGAAACCCAACCTGCTTGACGACGCCATCCGCCCGGCCATATGTCACGCTGTGAATCCCGGTAATATATGACAAAAACCCAAGAGCGGTGACACCCGCAAACACTGACGCTGGTAGATTCAGGGGAGATCCGTGAGTAAAAAACGCCTCCGATTTCCTCGCCAAACTAAAACGCCGCCTCGGCCCCTTGGCGTCAATATCCCGTTTTAGCTCTGCCGGAGACGCTGTGTCGTCATCGAAGGTCGCAGCCAGTGCTGTATCTGGAATCTCCCGTGCAACGCTGCTTCCGGCGCTCTTCGATTCTCGTCTCTTGGCCGCTAACCTCGATTGCGCCGCACTGAGCTCCATCTGCCATTCGCTGGTGGCCACCGGATCACCGCAGCCAAAAATCCTCGCCAGCCAACGAATGTTGGCAGCGCTAATACCCTTGTCGTTCTCTTGAAACCAAAGCTGCACTGTTCGCAGATCGACCCCGATCCGGTTGGAATCAATTTGTGAAATCGCCTCTGCAAGAAGCTCGGGCGTCCATGGGCCTGCAGGAAATCCATCCTTGCCCAACGGCTGACCCGCACCCGCAGCCGCTAACCGTTTGAATATTTCCTTGAAATCACTCCCATCTCTCGGTGGCGGGAGAAATAACTTTTCATTCTTAAACAACGACTTGCAGGCTCTGATTTCGCTTCGTTTCGTATCCTATCGTGCCATCGTTCCTGATCAACGTATTTTTCAACTCGATGCAACGGGCGAGGGGCGGGCCGCGAATTACTCGGAGCAGGACAATGGCTGTTGAACTGGCATGCAGCAACGGAGAGGCGCAAAAGGCGGAAGGAGTCGTGGATCTGGTCGCGGCGCACCGCCGCGCCATTTCAGCGCTGGAGTGTCTCGGGAAACGTTTGATGCACGCCGGAGAGGCCGAGGCGGCGCTGATCGGTCCGCGGCTTGACGCTGCCATGAAGACCGAGACGGTTGTTCGACGGCAGGCAGCGATGGCGCCGGTGGCTAATGTCGGCGAGCTGAAAATCAAAGCCGCATATTTTAAGCGGCTCATCAACAACGGTTGGTGCGACGTGGATGCGGACGACCTGCAGGAACTGCTGCGGTCATTTGCCGAGTTGCCGATCTAAGAAAAGAGAGCGGAAATCCACGACATGAGCGCGTGCCATGCGGCATAGGTCAGCGCCGGCACCGCGATGATGGCGATGAATGCGAGCGCCCCGGCTATGGCACCGTGCGTGCGGCCCTCGACCGGGTAGTAATAACGGCTCGATTCATCTTCGTGGTTCATTGCTTGCGCTCCCCTGCCCGTCTCAGCAGAAGTTCAATGGGATGTTGAAACTTCGTCGCCCAGAGACCATCAGCTTTCATCTTCGCGTTGAGCTCAGCCACCAGATAGGTGGCGCTGACCGCCTTGCCTTTCGCATCAGTAGCGGCGAAGGCGTAGCCGGCCGCGATGAGCGCGGTGCCGAGGTCGACCGTATCGCCGTCGAGTTTCGCGCCACATACCACAAATGTGGCTTTGTCGAGCGCCAAGGCGATCGGCTGGCAGGTCACGGCCGCCGTCGAAAACAAGGCGGCCAGGTGCGCGAGCGAGACGTTGCCGCAATCGAGCTCTTTGCCATTGGCATCCGCGGCGATCGTGCCCCGCAAGCATGATTGCACGCCATAAAGCCGGTAGAGCTTGCCATCGTCGCGCCACGTATCTCCGGTCAGCAGCTCGACGCTTTTCGACACCAGGAAGGGCGCGGCTGTCGCGCTTCTTGGCTCGACGCCTGCGGCGCTCACGGCGTGGGCGGTCGCGAGTGAGATAAGCGCTGCGAGGCTAGTTCGCTTCATCGGTCTGGAACTGTTTGCCGAGATCTAAGGCATGTTCGAGATCCGGCCGCAGGGACTTGCCGTCCTTGTTGCGGCCGATCGCAGCCATCTCGAAGAAAACCATGGAATCGTCGTCATAGGAGACCGAATAGGGATCGTTGGCATTGCCGGCCCCGACGAGCGCAAAGCATGAAACCGCGTCCGGCACCCCGGATTTGCTTTTGAGGACCAGCGTCTTGCACAACACGGCCGAGGCGCGGGTGTTATAGACAGCCTCGTCATAGTCCCGCACGGCCTTCGTGCAATCCCACTGCTGAGCCTTGTAGGTGATCTTGGGCTTCGGGCAGGCCGTAAGCCCACGCAGCCGGTAGGTGACGCCGTTGATGACGCGTTCGGTCGCGGACGTGATCTCCACCGGTTTTGCCAGCGCTGTCACCTCGCGCTGAAAAAGGCCTCCGCGTGCGTCGTAGCGCTCGTAGACGAAGGTCTTTTCGCCAGGCTTTGCGAACTTCTGCAGATACGCGGTCGAGGGCTGCTCGAACGGATGCGGCTCGTTGGTGCCCAGATCGGCGGCGCCTACGACGGTGCTGTGGAGCAACAATGCCGCGAGGAAGAAGAACTGCTTCATCGGAAAAATGGCCTCTATCCTGCTTCTCGTATTGACACTTTACTTTGGCACCATGTACCCATAGTAAAGTGTCAACCTTGGTGGCGCAATGAAAAACCGGATCGCCCTTGCGCTTTCTCTCTCAGCCGTCATGGCGCCATTAGGCGCCCATGCGGACAACACGAGTTCGACGCGCATCGCGGTGGCATTTGCTCTGCCTGCCCACCCGGCGGTTTCGACCCGTTCGGCCGCTGAGAACGGTTTGCCGATCGGTGGTGGGTGTGCGCCGACGGATCGCGGGCGGGCCGCGGCCTTGGTGCGCCAGATTGCTGAGGAAGAGGGCTTCGATCCCGACCTGACCGAAGCGGTTGCCTGGGCGGAAAGCGACATGGGCGGCAATCAAGGGCCGTCCCGCGCGGGCGCGCTCGGCATAATGCAGCTCATGCCGGCGACAGCGTCCCGTCTCGGTGTGACTGACAGGTGTGACGCGAATGCCAATATCCGTGCCGGCGTCCGCTATCTGAAAGCGCTTTATGATGAGTTCCGTGATCCGCTTTTGATGTTGGCGGCCTACAATGCAGGCGAGCAGAACGTCTACAAGGCCAAAGGCATCCCGGTGAACGACGAGACCACGAAATACGTGGTCAAGGTGCTCAATCGCTGGAAGCTCGGCAAGCTGATCAAGGCTCCCCTTCCCAACCCTGTTGATCATCGTCCTGCAGCCGCGACCGACGCGGTCGATGGCGTCGCCTGGCAAGACGGTCACGTCATGGATTTTGGCAACTGAAAAAGGAGCGAGACGAGGATGGATTATAAAAAGGCGGGCAAGTTCGCCCTGCAGTTTGTGGCCGCCGCGGCGATCGGCATGGCGCTGGCGCCGGCGAGCGCATACGCGCAGTCAGCTGCCCCGGTCGAGGGCGTGCTGGAATGGTTCGTCGGTGTGCTGCAGGGCAGCATTGCCCGATCTTTCGGGATCATAGCGGTTTGCTTTCTCGGCTTCCTCGCCATGACCGGCAGACTGGTGTGGATGATGGCGCTTTCGATCATCATCGGCATCGCTCTGGTGTTTGGCGCCGCAGCCCTGGTCGATTCCATCCGGTCCACCGCTGGAGGCGCGTGACCGATGGAGGATGAAGAGGTCTATGTCGAGCCGGTCAGCCTGCCTCTGACGCGCCCGCCGATGAAATGGGGTGTGCGCTACGAGGTGTTCGCGCTTAACGGCATGGCTGCAGTCATCGGATTCATTGCGACCAGCAGCTTCACGCTTGGCCTCGGCCTATTCAGCGCGACGCATTTGATCAGCGCTTATCTGTGCCAGCGCGACCCATACATTTTTCACATAGTCGAGCGCCGGCTGTCGAAGCGGGGCGCGGTCGCCAACTCAGGCTTTTGGGGTGCGAGGAGCTATTCGCCGTGAGCGTGAACGCCGACCTGAAATTCGCCAAAGCGCGCAAACGGGAAAAGCCTGTCGAGGCGCATGTCCCCTATTTGCGCCATGTCGACGACAACCTGGTCGTCACCAAAAGCGGCTTTCTCGTCGGGGTCATTCAGCTTAGCGGCCTGCCCTTCCAGACCATGGATCAGGCAGAGCTCAACAACCGCATGTTCAATCGCAACACGACATTCCGCAACCTCTCCACGTCCCGTTTTGCCGCCTATGCGACCATCATCCGGCGTCACGTCACGCCCGAGATCGAAGGGGATTTCGACAACCCTTTCGTGGCGGAGCTCGATGCCCGCTACATGGATGAGCTGGGCTCGAAGAACCTGTTCGTCAACGAGGCCTTTTTGACGCTCATCCGCCGGCCGATGGTCGGGCGCGTCGGCTGGGTCGACAAGGCGCTCAACGCGTTCCGCATCAGCACGGCCGGCGAAGAGACACGTGAAGAGGCCATGGCCGAACTGCACGATGTCCTCAATGGCGTCACCAAGGACTTTTCGGCCTATGGCGCGCGGCTTTTGGGCGTGATGACGCGGCGCGGCAGCCTGTTTTCCGAACCTGCCGAATTCATCGCCAAGATCCTTGCCGGCGGCGCGGATGTCGAAATGCCGCTGCCGCGCATGAGCTTGGCGAGCGCCTGTGCGACCCGGCAAATCTTCTTCGGCAAGTCCGCTCTGGAGATCAGGGGAGCGCAGACAAGCAAGATTGGCGCCATGGTGTCGATCAAGGAATACCCGCCCTTCACCGCACCCGGCTCGCTCGATGGCCTGTTGCGGCTGCCGCATGAATTCATCCTGACGCAGTCCTTCGCGATTGAAGACCGCGTGACGGCCATGCGCCGCATCAACACGATCTCGAACCAGGTCAGCGGTTCGGATGAGGCCGGGACCACGGTCGAGGATTCCGTGCACGCCGGCGCTGACAAGCTCGCCGGTGGCGAGGTCGTTTTCGGGCAGCACCACATGACGGTGATGGCGCTCGCTGCCGACGTCCAAGCGCTAAACCGCTCCATGTCCGACATCACGGCCGAACTGTCGCGCATGTCGATCGTGCCGGTGCGGGAAACGCTCAACACCGAACTAGCGTTTTGGGCACAGCTGCCCGGCAATTTCAGCTACATCGCGCGCCGCGCCCTGATCTCGTCGCTGAACTTTGCTGGGCTGTTCTCGGGTCACAATTTTCCCTCGGGCCAGCGTGAGGGACTGCACTGGAAGCGGCCGATCGCGCTCCTCGAGACGACCAGCCAGACCGCCTATTATTTCAACTTTCACGTTCACGACGTCGGCCATTTCACCGTTTTCGGCCCGACCGGTTCGGGCAAGACGGTGGTGCTGTCGTTCCTGATGGCCCAGGCGATGCGGATTTCGCCGCGACCCCGATGCGTCTACTTCGACTATATGCGCGGCGCCGAGCTCTTCATCCGCGCGCTCGGCGGCCGCTACGAGGTCATGGAGCCGATGCAGGCCACCGGCTTTGCGCCGCTCCAGCTCGAGGACACGGCGGAAAACCGCACGTTTCTCGAAGGGCTATTGCGCTATATCCTGACCCCCGACGACGGATCGCTCGACGTGGCTGAAATGCGCGTGATCAACACGGCCGTCGACAAGGTCTACAAGATCCCGCGCCAACAGCGCGCGTTCGAGTTGCTGCCGGAGGTGCTGCGCGGCTCGCTGACGCCCGGAATGAACGACCTCGCGGCGCGAATTGAACCGTGGCTGAACCCTGGCGACAAGGGCTGGCTCTTCAACAACCCTGTCGATCTCGTCGATTTCTCGAAGCCGGTGGTCGGGTTCGACATGACCAAGATCCTGGCCGACAAAAAATTGCGCTCGGCCGCCCTGCTCTACATCTTCCATCGGCTCGAAGAGATCATGGACGGCACTCCGCTTCTGATGTTCCTCGACGAAGGCTGGAAGCTGCTCGATGACGAGGTGTTCGCCGCCTTCATCAACGAGACTTCGAAAACGATCCGCCGGCGCAACGGCGTCGTCGGCTTTGGCACCCAGACGGCCGAGGATGTGGTCAACTCGTCGATCTCGTCCTCGCTGATCGAGCAGACGAAAACCAACATTTTTTTCCCCAATCCGAAGGCGAGCAAGGATTCCTACATGGCGCGCTTCTCGCTGACGGCGAAGGAGTTCGAGTTCGTGCGCCGGACCGCCAAGGAGACGCGCACATTCCTGGTCAAGCACGACAGCGATTCCGTCGTGGCCAAGCTCGACCTCTCGGCCATGCCCGACCTCATCAAGGTGCTGTCGACCAACGAAACCAGCATCAAGGAATGCGAACGGCTGCGCGAGACTTACGGGCAAGAGCCGGAAGCGTGGCTGCCCTACCTTTGTGGATGGGAAAGCGAGCATGAAGAAGCGGCTTAGAAGCGCGATTGTCGCGGCCGCGATTATGCCGGGGCAGATGGCGGTTGCCCCGGCGCTGGCGCAAATCGCGGTCATCGACAATTCCAATCTGGATAAGCGTGCGCAAGACGAGCAGCACAGCGCAAAATCGCACGATTCCAAATCCGACGAGCAGGAGAAGAAAAAGAGCCTCGTTTGCACCTATACGAACAAATACAGGTCGCAAATGTTCGGCCGCTCGCCTGGCGAAGCGCTGAGCCGCGACGCCGAAAACGCCAAGCTCATCCGCTACTATGCGCAAAAATATGGCGTTCCGGAGGGGCTGGCGCTGTCGGTCGCCTACCAGGAATCGCGCTTGGACAGCTGCGCCGGCTCGCACACCGGCGTCAAGGGCGTGATGCAACTGACAAAGGGAACGGGCCGGCAGCTCGGCTTCGATCGCGACATCAACGAGCAAAACATCGAGGGCGGCGTCAAATATCTCGGCAAAGGCGTCGCGCAGTGTGGCGCCAGCAACTACAGTTGTCTGGCGAGTTTCTATAACGGCTCGAACGCCGCCGAACAGGCTGGGTGGGCCTCGGGCGTCGGCCGATGGCACGGCTATTTCAACAGTTACGTCTCTAGCGGAGAGGCGCCGGCGGCGTCCCCGCCGGCGATCAGCATCGTGACCTCGAGCGGACCGGGCGGCGCTGCTCAGAATGGGGCCCTCGATTCCGTCTCCAAAGCCGCGGCCGACCTTGACGGAAGCTTCGCACAGATGACGGCCAATTCCTCGCGGATCGACGCGCTTGCCGGCGGGGTCGGACAGGTTGGCGAATACAAGGATGCCTGGGAGCTCAACTCGTCCGCTCGAGGTCTCAATGCCGACGTGACCGGCCAATATATCGGTCAGGCCTCGGACTTCACCGCCCTGCTCGGTCAGTTTCTTTCGTTGAACAACGTCGGAGCCTCGCAGACCGCGCGGATCATTGCCGCGCCGCAAGGTGGATCCCCAAATCCCTTTTCATGCGACCCGGCCGAGCTTGAACGCCTGCGGATCGATCGAAGCCAATGGCTACCCTGTGCGAGCCGGAGCGCCGAGAGCGGTTCGGGGAACGCGCAGTCCGTGCCAATCAACGCCGATCCAAGCGGCGCAGCGCGCGCGATTGAAGCAATCCAGGAATAGGAGGCTGATGTGAGAAAAATCGCTATCGCAGCAGGGGCGGCACTTCTGTCGAGCGCCGCTCATGCGCAGATCGCCGTCATCGACAATGCGAATTTGGACATTGCCCGCCAGAACGCCGACAATACCAATTCGATCATGGGCTCCAACAAGGACATCCTTGAGAAGAGCAATCAGATCCTGCAAGCCCTGACAGGAAGTCGTAACGGCTCTCTCGGTATCGGCCAAATGGGCCTCGGCGGCAACATGTCGATTGCGCAAGCCCCGAGCTTCGGCTCGATCCTCAATGGCGGCGCCCTCTCCTTCGGCGGGCTGTCGCCGCAAATCCAGAAGATCGCCGGAGCGGTGATCAACGGCCTGCAGCTGGTCAAACAGCTCCAGCAAATCACCGGCGATGGCAGCAGTGCCGTCAACACTGCCTATAGCGGCAGCGTCAACGTCGCCTCGCTCTTGAGCGCCCTCACCTCGCAGGCCTCCCAAGGGGTGGCCCATCGCGAACAGTCGTTGCAGTCGGCCAGCGGCCAGATCGGACAGGCCGAGGACGTCAAAGGCTCGGTCGATCAAAACACGCGCATGCAGCTTGAGAACGCGCGTGCGGTCAACGAGCTCATCGGCGTGCAGAATGGTGCCGTCGCCGCACTCAACGAGGAAATGAAGACGCGGCTTTTGCGGCAAAGCCAGGTGCAAAAGCTGATGACGCCGGCGCAAATCAATCCGTTCCAAAATTTTGGCACAAGCGGGAACTGATCGTTGTCGTCAAAAGCGAAAAGGATGCCAGATTTGTGGGGCTGGGCCGCCGTGGTCGCTCTGGGGGCGATGAGCGTCACAGTGGCCGGGTGCGCCCGGCCAGCTCGCGAGCTCAAGGCGCCCTGCGCTCCGCTGGCTTATGTGGGCGATGCGAGCTGCGGGCCCTTGAAGCCGGTCAACGCCCCGCCCTTCGATCGTGTTGTCGAGGATGGATGAACGGCCTGGCGACAAGCATTCTGGGAGGCATCGACGACGTGGGAAAGGGCTTTGTTTCCAGCGTCTACATGCAGCTTGGCTATGCGCTGGGGGATGTATACGCGCTCATGCTTACCGTCTACATCATCTGGTGGGGTTACTCGATCCTCAGCGGCCGCGAGACGATCTCCCCGATCGAGTCGGCATATCGCCTCGGACGCGCGGTGGTCATTTATCTGCTGCTGAATGGGTGGGGCACGTTCTCCGAGACGATCTACAAGCTGGTGCAGGCCGTGCCGAGCGAAATCGGCAAGATCATCGTCGGGGCCGTCTCGCGCGCCACCGGCAACCAGCTCTCGGATCAGGATGCGATCCCGGCCCTGATCGATAACCTCTACCGCGGTGCCCAGGACGTTGCCAATCAGGTCTACAGCGGCACTTTTTACGACATATTCGGCGCGCTGCTTTCCACCATCGTGCTTCTGGCCGCCATCATCTTTTCGGCGCTGGCGATCGCCGCAATCATCGCGGCCAAGATCATGCTGTTCATCACTTTGGCGCTGGCGCCGGTCTGGATCGTGCTTTGGCTCTACCGGTGGTCAACGCGAATGAGCGAGGGCTTCATTTCGCTGACCACCTATCTGATCATCCAGCAAATCCTCATATACGGCTTCCTGGGCTTTTATTTTTCGCTGGTCAATCTTGCCTTGAACACTGCCACGTCGGGAGGCGCCAGCGTCGACAACAAGATGTCGATGGTCCTGCCGCTCGTCCTGGTCACGATCATCGGCATCTATGTGCTCATGCAGATCCCGGCGATCGCCTCGATCCTGAACGGCGGCGGGTATCTAAGCACGGTCGGCGCATACCGCTCCTACGGCAATGTGCCCAGCAATGTTGCCCGCTATTCCGGAGCTAGGTTTGTCGCAACCCGGTGGCAGCGGCTGAGATCATCCCGCAGCAGCGAGGCGGCTCGGTCATCCATTCAGCAGGCGGCGCGCGATAACGCGAGACCATTGGCTTAGAAGCGCAGGCATCCGCCTGAGAGGCGCGGCTTCAGGGCTGCAGTGGGAGTTTGGCAATAAGGCTAAAGTAAAGTGACAAAAATACAGGCAAGCATCCCCGCCGAGACCGGCAAACTCGTTGACGAGCGCTACTATCAGGCCGGCGCGACCTGGGAAGACGACACACACCGGTCTCTGAGACGTTCGCGCACGCTGGCCTGGCTCGTCAGCGGCGTCGCGAGTGTGGTTGCGGGGCTGTCGTTGCTGACGCTCGTGCTCATCCTCCCGCTCAAGCAATTCGAGCCCTATGTGATTGAGGTCGACAAGACAACCGGATATCTCGAAGTTGCGCGCGCGCTCAAACCCGGCGATCTGTCGCAGAATGAGGCGGTCACGGCCGCCAATCTCGTTCGCTATATTCGCGCCCGCGAAACCTATGACGCGCGCGAGATCAAGCAGAACTACGATCTTGCGCAGCTTTATTCGACGGGAACGGCGGCCAGGGATTTGACTTGGGCTTACACGCCTTCCAACGCCCAATCGCTCGACAAGGTCTACGGGCGCAACGCCACCGTTTCCGTCGACGTCAAGTCGGTGTCCCTGCTCAACAGCACGACCGCGTCGGTGCGGTTTTCGACCACGACGCGTCGCGAGAATTCTTCCACGACCGACAATTGGGTGGCCGTGGTGAAATTCCGTTACACGACGACGCCGATAAAAAACGAATGGCGCTTCGACAATCCGCTCGGCTTCCAGGTGATGGAATACCGTCGCGATCAGGAGTCGGCGCCGACGGCAGGGAGCGCGCAATGAAAACCCACATTGGGGCTGTCCTGTCGCTGCTGATGTTGCTCGGCTCGGCCACCTCAGCTGCGGCGCGCGACTACCGTATCCGCTACGTGCCTTTCGACAACGACAATGTGACGACGGTCAATGCCGCGCTCGGCGTCTCCACGATGATCGAGCTCAGCCCGTCCGAGGTGATCGAGACGGTTTCGGCCGGCGACACGAAAGGCTGGTCAATCGTGCCCAAACGCGGCTCGCGCTTTCTGTTCATCAAGCCGCTCGAACGGGACGCGTGGACGAACGTCAATGTCATTACCGACCGGCGCGTCTATTCGCTGTTGCTCAAAGCCACCGACAGCGACCGCGACCGTGCGTCCTTCCAGGTCCGGTTCAAATATGCGGATGAGGATCAAGACGCCCGCCTGCTCTCCTTGGCCCAGCAAAGCGCTGCCGATCCCGATCTCAAGAACCTCAATTATGCCGATCTCAACTACAATTACGTCTATGTCGGCGATGAGGGCCTGAAGCCGCGCGTTGCGTTCGACGACGGCACCAAAATGTTCATCGAGTTCACAGGCGACATTCCGGCCATCTTCGTCGTCGACGAAAAAGGCCATGAATCGCTGGTCAATCAGCGCACCCAGGGAAAATACACGATCGTCGACAAGATCGGCCGGCAATTTACGCTGAGAGCCGACGGCAAAACGCTCTGCCTCTACAATCGAGCCCGGCCGTCCAAGGCGGATCCCGTCTCCGCCGTCTACGGGCCGAAGAAGCTCGCGAGGCCCGACCCCTTCACTTCCCCGACCGCGAGGGGACGATAAATGAGCAACATCGACTATAACGAGCTCGATGGCGGGCCGACCGTCGCCAGGCGCTATGCCGGCGTGGGCAGAAAAGCCGCCATGGTCGCCGCAGCGCTGATTGTTGCGATCGCGCTGATCTGGATCAATTGGCCCCGCGAGCCGCGTTCTCGCGATGCCGCCTCGGACGCGAGCGACAATTTCAACCCACCTGAATTTCACCCGCCGGCGCTGGCCGAGACGCCACAAGCGGCCGACAACACAATCGACCAAATCGTTGTTCCGCCGCCCGCGGAAGGCGAAGCCAACAAGCAACAGGCCGACAATGTCGACCAGACGGTTGAGCAGGGCGCTGATCTCGATGCGCAGCGGCGCGCCATCGAAGCCCAATTGGCAGCCGAGCAGGCGCGCCGCAAAGCCGAAGAGGAAGAGGCCCGCCGCAAGCAAGCGGCTGACGAGGAGGCCCGCCGGAAGGCCGAGGAGGCTGAGCGCCAAAAGGCAATGTGGGAGCGCCTGCGGTCGAACCAGATGATTACGAGTGAGGAACCAAACTCGGCCGCCGGGCACGATCAGCCGGCCCAGGCGCAGATCGCCGCCGACGGTCAGCTTGTCCCGGTGCCGGGCGCCGACAACGATCCGAACAAGGCTTTCCTCGCGCAATCGGAAACACATTCGAACGCGATGGCGAAGGCGCGGGTTTTCCGTCGCACCGATGCTTTAATCCCTGAAGGCACGATGATCCGCGGATTTCTGGAAACCGCCATCAACACCGATCTGCCCGGCATGGTTCGCGCGGTGGCGCGCGAAGACGTCTATTCGCTCGACGGCCGTCGCATTCTGATCCCGAAGGGGTCTCGGCTGACCGGCGAATATCGTTCGGGGATTGCGCGCGGGCAAAAGCGTGTGTTCATCGTCTGGAACCGCGTCATCCGTTCCGACGGCGTCTCGGTCGACATCGCCTCGCCTGGCGCCGACCGTCTCGGACGGGGCGGTCTCGGCGGGCGGGCCGATACGCATTGGCTTGAACGCTACGGCAATGCGATCATGCTTTCGGTCGTTGGCGGCGTTTCGGAGTACCTGTCCTCCCTAGCCGATAATGGCAGCGACAGCCAGCAGCGGCAGGTGACAACTACTGACCCCGTTACGGGACAGACGGTCACCACCACCTATGGCGGCTCCGGTTCGCAACGCGACGCCCGCGGCATCGCCTTCGAAAAATCCTCGACGGCGCTGCAGCAGCTGGCGCAAGAGGCGTTCCGCGACACACAAAACATCCCGCCGACCATCTACGTTGACCAGGGCACGCCGATCATCGTCTTCGTGCGCCGGGATCTGGATTTCTCCGAGCTCTATGCGGATCCGGTAGAAGAGGAACTGGCGCGACTGAAGCGCGGCGGAAAGCCGGCAAGAGCGCTCGATCCGACGCTGCTCTTCATGACGCCGAAGGCTGAGGCTGATCCCTATTATCCAGGCTACGGGACTCCGGTGAGATGAATGTGCAGCCTGTGCCGAACCCTTGGGCGCGCGCACCGGTGCTGCGCGCCGAACTGGAACCGATCTGGCCCTACATGGAGGAAGAAGCGGTTTCTGAAATCGCCATCAACCGACCCGGCGAAGTTTTCATCGAGCGCCTGGGTACAAAGGAGATGGAGCACGTCGTCAAACGCGAGCTCACCAGAAACTGGATCCGCTCGGTCTCGGTTGGCGTCGCTTCGGCCACCAACCAGGTCGTCAACGAGGTCACGCCGGTACTGTCGGCAGCTCTCCCCTCAGGCGAGCGCTTTCAATGCGTGCTGCCGCCGGCGGCACCCGACGGCGGCGCGATCTCCATCCGCAAGCAGGTCATCATGGACATGACCCTTGGCGACTACGCCAAGATGGGCGCCTTCAAACAAACCGAGATGGGTAGTGGCCTGGCGCTCTCGGCCGAAGAAAAGCAGCTCGCCGAGATGCTCAACGACACCTCGCCGTTGAAGTTTCTGGAATACGCGGTTCGCAATCGCATTTCGCTGGTTGTCTCCGGCGGCACGTCGACCGGCAAAACAACCTTCCTCAATGCGTTGCTGAAGATCATCCCCTCTCATGAGCGCATCATTACCATCGAGGACACGCGCGAACTCAAGCCGGCGACGGGCAATACCGTGACGCTGCTTGCCTCGAAAGGCGACCAAGGCCTTGCCAGGGTTACGCCGCAACAGCTGCTCGAGGCGTCATTGCGGATGCGGCCCGACCGGCTGCTGCTCGGCGAGCTGCGCGGTGCCGAGACATTTTCCTTCCTGCAAGCCATCAACACCGGCCATCCCGGTTCCCTGACAACCGTTCACGCCAATTCGGCCCGCTCGGCCTATGAGCGCCTGGCCCTCATGGTCATGCAAGGAAATGTCGGGCTCTCTCGCAGCGAGATCCTTGACTACCTGCGCGAGGTGATCCCGGTCGTCGTGCAAATGGTGCGCGGGGACGGCGGACGCCGATCGATCAGCGAAATCAAGTTCACGAAGGCTGAGACGATGTGACGGGGGCGCATTATGGAAAAGATCGCCGGCAGGACTTTTCTGGCCTTGATGGCTGTGGCGCTGGGCGCGTTGCTGTTTGTGGTCGCATACGCGGCGACCGACTGGTACAGGACCGGATCGCATTTTCTCTTCGACAGCATCAATGCGGACCCGCGGCCAGTCTTCGGCTACGCTTGGACGGACCTGAGAGCTGGACGCTTCGCAAAGCTTCAATACGCCGGTGCCGCGGCCGTATTCGGCTTCGTCCTGCCGCTCGCCGTCGCATTCTTGATGCGGCCGCCCGAGCGCAACGACGCAAAATTCATGTCGATGGCGGACGTTCGCCGAGCTGGCCTGCTGAAGCCGAAGGGCATCTTCATCGGACGAGCCGGCGGCAGACTGGTCAACGTCTTTGCCCCGCACCGCGATCGGCGCACCGGCAAATTGCGCCTGACGCGCCCCAGAGTTCGCGGCGGCAAGAAACTTTGGATCGACGGCGATGACGTCGGCGGCTTCGTCATCGGACCGCCAAGGTCGGGCAAGGGCGCAGCGCTGATCATTCCGAACGCGCTGATGTGGCCCCATTCGCTTGTCGTGCTCGATCTGCGCGGCGAGACCTATGAAGCTACGGCCGGCCACCGGGCCACCTTCACCCAGGTCGTCCGCTTCGCGCCGGCCGACCGCGACGGCAACACCGCCTTCTATAATCCGATGGACTTCATTTCGCTCGATTCGGCGCAGCGGGACATCGACCTGCGCAACATGGCGGCCGCGCTCTTTCCACGGCCGCCTGCGAACGCCGATCCCTATTGGGTCAACGATGCCCGCCTCCTCTTTACCGGCATTGCCTCTTACGTCATGGAGTCCCAGCAGATCGCCGACGAAAACCGCAGCTTCGCCACCATCCTTGAGATCATGAACGGCGCCGATGAGCCGATCTTGGAGTTCCTGGCGAGCCTGCGCGACACCCGCCGGCATGAAGTGTCTGATTTCACGCTGCAGACGCTGCTGCCCTACGCGGACATGGCGGAGAAGCAGTTTTCCGGTCTCTACGCCGGCGTGCGCACCGGCATGGCGCCCTTCCTGAACGAGCGATTGATGCGGGCAACCTCGCGCAGCTCCTTCGACATCCGCAATCTCAAGAGCGAGCGGGTCTCGCTCTATCTCGATTTTCGGCGCGAGCAGATGGCTTCGCTGGGCCCGCTGTTCAATGTGCTCATCACGCAGATGATGAACTTCATGTCCGAATCCATGCCACGCCCCGGCGAGCACCAGGTGCTTGTCCTGCTCGATGAATTTCAGAACCTCGGCAAGCTTGAGAATGTGACGGACATGGCGACCGTGCTTGGCGGCCACGGCGTGCCGATGTGGTTTTTCGTGCAGTCGCTCAAATCGGTCGACGATATCTACCGCAAGGAAAGCCGCGAAACGCTCATCAACGCTGCCCGGGTCCAGATCTTCTTCGGCGCCCAGGAGATCGACGATCTGCGCTACGTCTCCGATCAGATAGGCGAAACGGCTGAATTTCAGAAGGACGTTACCAGAACCCAGGCGAGTCTTTTCGACACCTATTACACGCGCTCCGTTCACAGCAAGCAAGTGCGTCGGCCGCTGATGCGTCCGGACGAAATTCGCACCATGGACAAGAGCAAGGTCGTCATTCTGCCGCGCGGCGAAAATGCAATCCTTGCGACCCGCAATTTCTATTTCGCTGATCGGGAGCTCTCCAAGCGGGCGTTCATGACGCTCCTGGAAAGGGCGAACGCAAAGCACGCCAAACCAGTCGCTGCCGCCGCTCCCCTCCCCTCCCCACCCGTCCAGTCGATCGTGCCGGCTGGGCCACGCTACCGCTCCGGCATCACACGGTCGCGGCTGCAGCGCGGTGCGACGTTCGCTGCAAAGGTTGGGCGTGCCGAGCCCCCAGTCGCTCGCCGTCGCCTGCCCGCCTCGCACAAGGCAGCCGGGATTGAGGCGAGCCTCATCCCGCCGGCAGCGGCGGCGCCCGCAGCGGCCAATGCCGTCGATTTTTCGGCTTTGGCGGCCCGGGCGGCGGCGACCAGGATCTCGCCGCAAAGAGAGGCCGTGATTGCGGCCATTCTCGCCGAGGCTAAATCTTTCCGTCCGCAGTCGACCGACCCCGAGACGTTCGACCGCAATTTAAGCGTCGTCGCAGAAGAATTGCCGGACGTTGTGGATAATTAATTCCGCCGACAAGCGTAGCGAGGCGATGTCAATCCATGCAAGGCGCAATCTCAGCCAAAGTTGGATGTCTGGGTTGCATAGGGTACGGAAACCAGCAGCGAAGCGGCGAACAAACCCGATCATCGACCACAGTCCGTCGTCGACCGAGAAGCCCAGGTCATCCCGGACAAAAGGCGATCTATGTAATTGGAATGGACAATGTGCTGAGCCGCCAGCAAGCATAAACGCGAGTGGAGCAGAAGCGAATCACTTGCTGAAGTGCCGACTGCATTGCACAGTTCTGGCGGGGGGCAGAAGTCACCATGTTGTCAAAAGGTTCTGACTGGCTGCGGTGGGAGCCACATATCCACGCGCCAGGTACCGTTTTGGAAGACCGCTATCCGGCCGAGGGATTTGAGGCCTATCTCAATGCCCTTGAGTCTGCGACGCCGGCGATGCGCGCGATTGGCATCACCGACTATTGCGTTACCGCGTCCTACGAGCGGGTAAAAGCGGCCAAGGATGCCGGCCGCCTGAAGCAATGCGATCTTCTCTTCCCCAATGTCGAGTTGAGGCTCGAGATAGGGACCGTCAAGGGCCATTTCGTCAACATCCATCTCCTCGTCAGTCCCGAGGATCCGGGGCACGTTGAGGAACTGAACAGGTTTCTGCGGCATCTGAAGTTCTCGACCGCAGATGACGAATACAGCTGTACGCCCGACGACCTGATGAAGCTCGGCAAGCGTATGGATCGGTCGATCACTGACAACGCCGCGGCGTTACGGGCGGGGGTCACCCAGTTCAAGGTTTCCCGCAGCGGACTGCAGGCAGCCTTCAGGAGCATGGAGTGGGCTCGCGACAACATCATCGTTGCCGTATCGGGCAATGCCGATGGGACCTCAGGCGTCCGGGAGGCCGCCGACCGGGCGGTCAGACAAGAGATTGAAAAATTTGCCCAGGTTATCTTTGCCAGCAGCCCCAAGCAGCGGGATTTCTGGCTTGGCTTAGGCCCTGCAGCAACGCCCCAAGAGATCCAACACGACTATGGTGCCCTCAAACCTTGTCTATGGGGATGTGATGCCCATGAAATGTCGCTCGTTGGCAAGCCTGCGGAAGATCGCCTTTGCTGGATCAAGGGCAAGGCAACGTTTGACGGCCTGCGGCAGGCCTGTATCGATCCCGATAGGGCCTATGTAGGCCCGAATCCGCCTGCATGGTCATCAGAGTCGCAGACAATCAGCCACATCGAGATTCTGGATGCGCCGTGGGCCCGCACCCCGGCCATCGGCCTGAATCCGGGACTGGTAACCATCATTGGGGCGAGGGGGTCCGGTAAGACAGCGCTTGCCGATATGATCGCAGCCGGATGCGACGCCTATGTTGAGGACGAAGAACGCCCGTCGTTTCTCGAAAGAGCAGGTGAGCATCTGAAGAACGCTAAGGTCTTGGTCCACTGGTTGAGTGGGGAAGCAACGTCGGCGAAGCGTCTGGATCAACCTGGCGCAGACTGGGATAGTTTTCCGCGGGTCCGCTATCTGTCGCAGCAGTTCGTCGACCGGCTTTGCTCTCCAGAGGGCATGCCTCAGATGATCAAGGAAATTGAGCGGGTCATCTTCGAAGCCCACACGGATCGCGACGGCGCGGTGAATTTCCACGAGCTGCTGGAGCTCCGCGCCCAAGGCCTTAGGGAATCGCGGCAGCGAGAAGAGTCTGCCATCAGCGCGATGTCTGAACAAATCGCGCTGGAGCGGGAAAAGATTCTGGCCGTCGACGGTCTCAAGAAGCAGATTGCCGAGAAGGAAACCGTCATCAAAGGGTATGAGAAGGACCGATCCGCCTTGGTCCCTTCGACGACCAGCGCTGCGGTCGCCCAAAGGCTCCAGCATCTCCTTAGTGCCGCCGACAAGGTCCGGGGTTACCTCCGCTACTATGCCAAACAACAGGCTGGACTGGAGAACCTTCAGAACGACGTCGTTGATCAGCGGCAGAACCGGGCGCCCCAGCATCTTCGCGACCTGAAAGAGGCACATGCCGCGAGCAAGCTCGATGAAGCTGCTTGGGAGAGGTTCCTGCTCGACTTCAGCGGCGATGTAGATGACGCGATCAAAGCGAAAGCCGCCCAATCCACCAAAGAGCTTGCCTACTGGAAGGGCTCTGCGCCCAAGCTGCTGGAAAACGGAAGCTATGTCGCTGACGATGCCGACCTGGTGAGGATTCCCCTGGCGGTTTTGGAGGCGGAGATCGAGCGGATTCAGAAGGTCGTCGCTGCCGACCGGCAGACTGCCGACAAACTTGCTCTCAACGCCAAGCGGATCGCAGAGGAGACCGCCAAACTTGCTGCTCTGAAAGAGAAGCTGACAGACTGCGAGGCGGCCTCGAAGCGCCGTAGTGATTTGATAGATTCGCGCAAGAAAGGTTACAGGCGCTGTTTTGAGGCCATTCTCGCCGAAGAAGCTGTGCTACGGGATCTCTACGCGCCGCTCATGGTGAGACTGGCCACCCAGGGCGGGACCTTGGGTAAGCTTTCATTCACTGTCTCGAGGGTCGCCGATGTGAAGGCGTGGGCTGACAAGGCCGAGAAGGAACTCTTTGACCTGCGCACCGGCCCCTTTCGGAGGAAAGGCACGCTGCTTGACGATGCCACAAAGGAGCTGAAGGGCGCTTGGGAGTCTCAGGATGCGGACACCATCGCCAGTGCGGTCGAAGGCTTCTGGGACAAACATCGGGAGGAGTTGCTCGAACCGAGCCCGCGAGACCCAGTGGAACAACGCAAATGGTTGAAAACGTTTGCGCAGTGGCTCTACAGCTCGGACCACATCTCCATCGAGTACGGCATCAAGTACGACGGCGTCGACATCCAAAAGCTTTCCCCGGGAACCCGCGGGATTGTCCTGATCCTCCTGTACCTCGCGTTGGATGATGCTGATGACAAGCCTTTGGTCATTGACCAGCCGGAGGAGAATCTGGACCCCAAATCCATCTACGATGAACTGGTCCCACTTTTCCGGAGCGCTAAGCGCAATCGTCAGGTGATCATGGTCACGCATAACGCCAATCTGGTCATCAACACTGACGCGGACCAGGTGATCATCGCCAACGTCTCGGAAATGAGCGGCAGCGGCCTCCCGGGCATAACCTACCGGTCTGGCGGTCTTGATGAGGCGGATATCCGCAAAACGGTGTGCGACATCCTCGAAGGCGGGGAGGCCGCGTTCCGCGATCGCGCGCGAAGGCTGCAGATCAAATTCTGAGGCTCCCACGAGCGGAAAGGTTTCGTTTCAGCAGCTTTGCGCACAAGGCCTATTTCTCATTGGTCAATCCTTGGAACTGATTGCCGTTATAAAGGATCGTGAATTTCGATCCCTTCGGGGTGCCACACCTCCAGTGCTGCTACTCGCTGCTGCGTTGCCGGTCGAAGACGAGGCCTTGAGCGCCCAAGTCCATTGCTGAATTCAGGCATGTCCCTTTCCCGCGGCGGGCCAGGTTGCGGCCCACGCTTCAGCGCTCGTATTCGTCTTCCTGGCTGCGCTGTGTCTTGCGATCCTGCTCCTCGGCCTGCCGGCCCTTTTGCTTGGCTGAGTCTTTTTGCTGCTGAACGCGTTGCCGCGCCTTCTCGGCATGTTGCGCCGAGGCCCCGGGTTGACGCGTGTCGTCTCGGGCCGGCAAATCGCGGCCGCGCGCATCTCTTTCAGGCGCGGCCTCGCCGGCGCCCCCCGCACCCTTTTGCTGCTCGAACTGGAGCCGAGCGAGACGATCGTGCATCTTGTCGTTCACGCCCTCACGGTATTGCTCGAAACGCGTTTGCTCGGCGTTGGGGAGCGTGTCCCGCATCTGATCCAACGCTTGATTCACACGCGCCATCTTCTGCCGCATTTCCAAAGGTGTCTGCGCCATTTCGGTAGCTCCTATCAGCCTGGTCAATTCTTTCATGCCGGGATGGGACAAGAAGGACGAGGTCCCCGCCGGTCCCCGGCGATCTTTGAAGACGCCAGCGGCCGGCTTCTCGCCTGCCCTGTGCGCATGAATCTGGAGGACATTCTTGCCGATCGCCTCGGCTGCGGTCAGGGCCTGGCCGGTGACGCCAGCCGCACGCATCACGGCGGCCGTCTGCTGCCACACGCCGGCGATCGCTCCGCCATTGGCGACGAGCAATCCGCGGTCAATTCGACGCTGCTGCTTGTCCTCCACGCGCGCGACGGTCTTGTCACTGACCTGATAGCGCGCATCGTGCTGCGCGCGTTTGTAGGCGCCCGCGTGTTCCTTCGTATAAGGTCGGCTCATTGCGTGATCGTACCGGCCGGTCGCGACCATCGCGATGCCGTGTTCGCGCGCCTTCTCAGCGTACGTTTCCCGCCAGGCATGGAGATCCGCCTTGTAGAATGTCAGCCGCTCGCCGTCGGCCGACCACGCCTGCACCATGGCGTGGATATGGACATGCCTCGTCTCCCCATGATGTGCGAGCACGAATTTGTGCCCGGGCGCGCGCTCCTCGAGCACCGCACGCGCGGCCGCCATGATGGCTGGCGCGTCCGTACCGCCCCGGGCAGAGAAAAGCAGGTGATAGGCATTGCGCCGCTCCCGGCCAGAAAGTTCTGGCCGCCATAGCTCATAGATCGCCGCGGCCGCCTTCGTCGGCTGTTTTTTGGGAACCGCCTGTCCATTCGCCTGGCGAACCTGATCGTGCGATCGAATGAATTTTTGCAGAAAGTATTGCGCCTTACGCTCGTTACCGACGGCCGCCGCCACTTCCGCTGCGGCGCGAATACCGGCCTTCCCCATCGCTTCGCGCAAGCCGGCTTCGATCTTGTCGAGCGCTTTGCTGCGTGAATTTGCCCGCCCGGCCGCAAGGACCTTGGCAAGGGGTCCGGCGCGTTGGTCGGTGTGGCCATAAACATCAACGCTGTCGCCCGTGCGAGCATAGACGAAAGGCTTTGATCTGAAGGCCCCGTTCAACGCCTCACCAAGCGCTTCGTCCGTGACGTCGCCGGCGAGCTCGAACCGCACTTCGATGAAATTCGTATTCTCCAGCTGGGGCTCGAATGTCTGCGTGAATCCATGTAGAAAGCCGCGACGGTCCTGCGCGTTGGCAAGCCCCTGTCCGCTGTCGGTGAAGATCTCGATATCACGCTTCTCGCCCTGTTCATTGACGCGTGTGCCGATATAGGCAAGCAAGGCGCCGGCTTGCTTGCCATCGGCCGCGCTCGAAAGAACCTTGAACACGGCCGGCTGCGCGCCCGCAGCATAGGCCGCTCGCGCCGCAACGGCCCTCGCCTCACGCGTCGACCGGGCGAAGTGTCGAGCGGACGGGAGCGCGCCCGACCTTCCGCCGCCGCCGCCACGGCGCCGCCATTCTTCTTCCTCTTCCTTGACGAAAGCGCCGAGCGCGAGGTCGAAAATCGCTATCGCGCCTTTTGCGTCGCTGGTTGAGCGCAAGCTCCCGCTGGTGCCCACAGACGGCGGTTTCGCGCTGGGCGGTCCGCCTCGACCTGAGGACGAAACAGGTGCCTTCGCGACGCGGGGGCTCGCTCCCGGGTGCCTTGCGCTCGCCGTCGACCATTGCGCACCAGCCATAGGCGACGCCGAGAGGGCCGGGGCGAGCCCGCTCGCACGGATGTTCATCGCTTGACGATCGGCCGTCTCCCGGCCGGCCGATTGCAAAGGCTTATCCTCCTCGAGGTCCTCGAGATCGCCGGCGCCGGGTACGCGCAAATAGCGTTCGATCTCGGCAGCGTATCCGACGAGACGGCCACTCATGCCTTGCCCTCGCTTCGCTTGCGCGGCCTCGCAATCATCGCCTTTAGTTCTTCGCGGAAACGACGCACGAGCTCGCCAAGGGCGATCAAGGCGCGCTCGAGGTCTTCGTCATACGGCACCCGGCCCTCGTTCATCGCGCGGACCGCCTGGTTGAAATTCACACCGACACGGCGAAGCTGGTCGGTGGCCTCCTCGATGGATGGTCGCAGTTCCCCCGTCGCTGCCGGCAGAAAGCCCGCCTCGGACCTCACAAGGCGGCGAACGACTTCGCTGACCGTCACCGATTCCCCATCAGCCATAGTGCGCAGCCGCTCCAGTTCGAGGCTTGAGAAGCGCACATGCAGGACTTCGCCATAGCGACGGGATGCGTTCTGACTTTCTGCTTGGCCACTGTTGGGTCTCATCTTCAAGCCCGCTTGCGGGCGCTAAGGCCCTTGGGCCGCGCCGCTATTTTTTCGTGTGTAACACAAAAAAGGCTATCCTGCCAAAGACAAAAACCAACATCACCAAATATCTTTGCGGTGGGACTCCAAATCACCACAGCTTTCGTTTCAAAAAATCATCTGCCACATGTTATCAGCGGAACATGCCCACTCGGAAACATCTTGTATCGTCAACTTAGCGACAAGCCGACTTAGCGACATGTTTCTTTTTAAGTATGTTACCTTGCTGCGGAATCATCATGCTAACATGGAGACAAATCGCATAGAGCAGGGAACGTGAGCGCGAGCGACCGGGAATCGCGGGACCCTTGTGGGTTAGGTAAAGCGCATAAGCTGAGTCACGCGCCCCAGGGCCGGCGAGCACGGCTGATTTGCGCCGGGCCGAGCATCGATGGCCCGGCCTCGGCCGTGTGGCCCGCAGCGCTCTCTGGAACCTTGTGGGGACATGCCCGGGGGCGGGCTGTCCTAATCGTTCGGCAGCTTGTGCTTATGGGCCTTGATGTAGTCCTGCACCGCCTGGCGCAGCAGCTCGGTCATGCTGTGGCCGTTGCTGATGGCGAGCAGCTTGAATTGCCGCTGTTCGCCGGCCGTAAGGTAATAGCCGCAGCGCACCATTTCCTCTTCGCGGATCCTCCTGCCGGCAACCGGATCCTTTTTCTGGCCCTGTCGCAACATTTTGCGGAAGTCCGGCCGATGGACCGCCGGCGCAGCTTCAGCCTCCGCTGCCACCGCGGATGCGGCGGCAAGCGGCTGGGGGGCGGAATCGGATTTCGGAGCGATGAACATACTCGGTAGCGCCGGCGGCTCAGTTATCGCTCGCATCATGCGAGCCTTCTTGTCGTCTTGTGTGTCCGGGAGGCTTTTCTCGGTCATGCCGCCTGCCTCATTGCTTCGGTGAAGGTCTTGAGGACATCGTCGAAGACCCCTTCACTTTCGGCAATCGCCTTCGGGTCGGGCTGGTCTGGGCTGTAGAGTGTCTGGCCGCTTTGCAGGTCCCGATAGGCGACACGGTTTTGCAGCGCATGGTCGGCTATCGGCGTGCCGTTCGCCTGGATGATCGCGCGCAGTTCGCTCAAGGCTCTCGCCTTCGCATCGATGATGGTCTGTTTCGTCAGGACAAACACGGCTGGCAGCGGTCGGCCGCGTGTTTCGACCGCGAGCGGAATGTAGTGGTCGGTGATCTGGATTGCTGCGGTCACGTCGTCGAGCGCGAAGAAGATCGGCACCACCACGATATCGGCGGCAAATAGCCCGGCCATGAGGTTGTCGTTGGTCGTGCCTTCGGTGTCGATCAGCACCACGCTACGCTCGCCATTATGCAGCTCCGCCGCCTCCAGGATCTCGCTCGGCCTCGTGGCGCTGACGAGCTGGAGTGTCTCGGGGCGATTGCCGGCCTCCTTGAGCATCTGGGCCCACCGGCTCATGTTCTGGCGAACGTCGCCGTCTATGAGTGTCACCGCGTAGCCTCGCTTAAGGGCGACGGATGCCAGCGCGCGTAGCAGGGTCGATTTGCCAGTGCCACCTTTGGCGATAGCGGCAGATATGATCATAGCTCAGGGGACCTTCGATGAACCGCTTTTATGCCAACCGCCTGCCCGGCAATTGTCATAACTGAACCCAAAGTGTAGTGTCAATTTATGAGCGATCAACCGGACAGGACAGTGATGTTCAGGGCAGCTTTGGCCGAGATCTCGACGCGCGACGGCTGCGAGGCCGCGCTGATGCGGCAGCCGCCACGCTGGCGCATTACAGCGCGCTTGCCTCCGTCGGCATGATGCGCCAGCGTGGCGGCTGATCTTGATGGTGCCGAACAGTAAGGTGTGCGGAACGTATGATTAGGGCAATATTGGTGGCCGTAGCGGCGGCTGCGAGCGTCGGCGCCGCCGCTCCAGGGGATCAGTCCAAGGCGACCGGCAGCAATCCGATGTGGCCCGCCGGGCTGCGATGGGATTGCGCCACGGCAGCAAAAATCGTGTGTGAACGCGACGGCTCCTGCAAGGTCGCAAAAGGGGATGCTTCATTCCTGCTCAACTACGACAACAACAACATCGAGTTTGCGAGCGGCAATGTGCGCATCAAGCGGCATTATCAACAAACGGTGCAGGCAAGCCCTCTCCAAAGCGAGGTCAAGGTGGAGCTTGCCGACAACCGCGTCATCTGGCTGACGGCGGTGGACGCCAGTCGCACCTATTCCGACGCCTGGGTGGGTGCCCTCACTGAATTGAAGGGTGGCGCCGTCCTTTTGGAATCCCAAGGCGTCTATTGCACCCCACACAAGTGAACGCCGCGAACCGGGCCCGCGCCAGGGACGGCAGGGCTTCCCGCCAGCGGCCCGTTATCTCCGGCCTCCGCCGTCCCTACGGCGCTATTGGAGGCGCGCTCCGGCTCCGGCTCTTTGGGCATGGGAATTGCGGCGACACAAAAGAAGATGCTTCGACGGGACGGACCGGATTGCGGGTCAGATAGGCCCGGTGCCACCAGCGGGCGATAACCGCAGGAAGGATTTGGAGGGGCGTACTGATCGACCGCAGAGCTGCGGCGAATCCGGACCTTCGCAAGCAGACATTATTGCAGCTGCACTGCTTGCCAGCCATCGGGTCCCCTGGAGAACGCGACAACGCCATCACCTTCGCCTTTCCAGGATGTGCGAAGCTTGTACTTCACGGCGCATTGCACGCCGGGTCCCATGATGTTCTTCGAGCACTCTCCGATGCGCAACGTCGCTTGATCAGTATTTTTCGCTCGCCGGAAAGCGCCCAAAGCCTCGGCCGGCGATGGAATCTCAAGGCCGGACGCGGCCATTTTCGCACACAGCGCCGGCTCGGACGCAATCGCCGCGGAGAGCTGGCCTTGAGTCGGATAGAATGCGAGCGTGCCGCCTATGCCGACCAATGTTCCGGATGCCGCCGCCATGACAAGGGCCCCCGCATTGAACATGATTACGGCTTCGGAAAAACGTTGAACGTCGACGCGATAAGGTCCGTCGTATAGACGGTTTCGCCGTTGCGTTTGAAAGAGTTGTTGCTGATGCGGCCTTCGACCAAGACCACATCGCCGGGCTTGGCGTTCTCCGCCACCCAGGCGGCTTGCTTCTCCTCCAGGACCGTCACCTGGACCCAATCGGTGGCTTCCTTGGGATGGCCTTGTTCGGCGCGCCAATTGCGATTGGTGGCAATGTTGACCCTCGTGCTTTTGTCGAAGGGCGCGACCGACCCGACATTGCCATGAATGGTGAACCTGTTGACGCTTTTCATCGGGGTAACTCCCTCATTTCGTGCAACTAATTTAGCCAGCCGGGGTGACTCGGGATCATGGTCTGCTAAGGTTGAACCAGATGCGCTGCCGCAGCCCGTTCGCGTCGTCGTAGTCGATGTAGTAAGGCTTCGCGCGGCGCGGGCGTTGAATGTCGTAATAGGTGGTCGTTCGATCGTTATGGGCTCCGCTGGAGACATTGGTAAGCTGGACCGGCACGGTGCGGTCGCCGAGCTGGATTGTCCCCGTCAGACTTCCGTCGGCCTGATCATGCCGCGCTCCAAAGCTGGCAGGCTGACCGAGATTGCCAGCCGCGATTCGGCACATGCTGGCCTGCTCTTGCCCCGGGTGGTCGCTGGCCGGCGCGTAAGGCGTCCACCCCTGCGGGCAGGCCTCGTACGGGTCGTAATTGGCGGCGGACGAATTGGCCTGCGGACAAGTCGGCCACGAAAACCCGGGCAAACCCATGGTGTCGATCAGCCGGTCAATGGGTGGATGACAAGACGGCGTGCCCTGCCAGTCACCAGACAGGCAAAGCAGGACCTGACACCCCCACTCGGATGCGAATGTTTGGGACGGAACAGACGCGGCGCCTGCAATCGCGACAGCACTTACAACGAGATATTTCAGCATGGTGATGGCACTTTTCTTCTGAGACTTTTTGACACTTTACTATGGATTTTGCTCAGGGAAAAGAGCGGACCGAACGGGCGGGTTCGTGAGAATACATAGATTCATGCTGCCAAACGAAGCGGGCGAGGTGAACAACCCTCTTCGGGACAATATCGCGTGGTTCCTCGACACCGAGCGCCGTAAGCGAAAGCTTCGCCACCAACACATGGCGGAACTGTTCAAGACATCGCCTGGTCAAGGGCTGGCATACCGCACCTACATCCGCACCATGAGAAAACGAAACAACGTGACGCTGCGCACGGTCGAACAAATGGCCCAGGCGCTAGAGGTGTCGATCGCGACACTTCTCGTCGGCGGCGCCGAGCTGGAACCGTGGGCGCACAAGCTCACCGAAAAATCGATCCGCGCGCGCCTTGCCGACATCATCAACAGCGAGCGTGAGCGCCGCAATCTGCTCCGCTATCAAATGGCGGAGTTACTGGGCGTCTCGGAGATCACTTTCACAAAGCTTGAGCGCGCGGCTGGCAACATCAGTGTCGATACGATCGCCGCCGTCGGCGATGCGCTCGGTCGCGATCCGGCAACCTTCCTGTTCCAGGAACGCCGACAGCCAGCACCAACCGGCTTGAACAGGCGCGGCCGATCGCCAAGGCTGCTTTAAAAACAGCCGCGTGCAGCCTTTAGGGGTTCGGCGGCAAGCGTGGTTTTGGCGACTAAGGCGTCAGCCGGTCGGCAATGCGTGACTGGGGAATGGCTTCGGCCCATCCGGCGGCCAGTCGGATCGGCTGCCAAACGGTCGTCCGCTCTGTTTATTGCGGGAGCTTCCTGTGGACGCCGCTTTTTTGAAGCCTGTCGGATAAAATTTGAGGCCGAGTTTGGGCCGAAATTTCGCGATCCAGTCGATCTGACGACGATGCACGACAACAATGTGATTGGTGAGGTTCCTGGCTCGCCACTGCCGGCGCTCGGTGATGCGCAGCAAGCCGAGCCTGCTTGCTTTGCGCAGCGCATTGCGAACCGTGGTCGGCCCGACGCCGGCGCGATCGCCGATTTCCTTCACCGATCGGTCGCATCTGCCGTGCTGTCGGCAGTCCGACATGACGATATAGAGCGCCGCGCTCTCCCCTTCGGTGAACGCGCCGGCGAACTCGGGCCGGACAGCCTGCATGCGGGCAAGACGCCGCTTGCGCCCCCACCGCTTAGGATCTCGGGAGCCGCGGGCAGCCTCGCGCCGGCTTCGCTCGCTGCGCGCGCGTTGCGGATAACAAGAGCGAGGCAGCGATCGACCACCAGCGGGGGCCTTTTTGAGATCGCAACGTTGTCGTTCAGCCTTCTCGCAAAGCCGCTCCGCATCGTCCTCGCCCAGCGACTCCTCGCCGTAGAGCTTCCATATCTGCCGGCAAAAATCGTCCAGCTCGGCCAATGACCGAATGTTCGTGAGCCATAGGCTCAACGTTGAATAGAGATCCATTTCTTTCCCTTCGCCAGGTCGTGCAAAGCCGTGGCGCGGAAGCGCAATTTCTCTTGCAATGACGGGAAGGTCGGGCTACGGTCTCGCAAAATCTTCGGGCGAGATCAGGAGCGCCAACTCCTGTAGCCTATTCCCTGGAAAAGCCGGCCTCCGCGCCGGTTTTTTTGTGCTCGATTTTTCCTCCGCTCAGACTCACTCGGCATGTTTGCAAGGCGCAACGCCCGAAGTAAAGTATCAAAAGTACACGGGCGGTCGTTGAGATCGCCGCCTGACTTGGGCAAGAATTCCCCGGGCTCAGCATGCAAGCCGGTTCGTATCTCCTACGGTTTGCCCGAGGTCGCTCCCATGCACGTCCAGCTATCGACCTGAGGCGCTGAGCGGCCGGGCCATCTGAATGGCGCCCCGCCGTTTGCGGAGCGCCATCGCGTCTTCGTCAGTCGCCGTTACGACGGTTCGGCCGAGACCAGATGAGGTTGTAGTTCTGGCTGCCTTCGTCGGCGACGAGGTTGGCGTAGATTGGGGCGGTGAAGCTCGGATCGTCGAGCTTGAGGCCCAGATAGGCGCGGCCCTCGTTGGACTGTTTGGACCAGCCGGCCCCGATTTCGACTCGACCGACGAGCACGCGGTGGCTGGGTGCGTTTTCGCCGCTGGCGCGCGTATCGGGAACGATACGGACCTTCTTGGCCTGGAGGGAAAGGGTGACGATCTCGCCGTGAAATTCGTTTTCGCCGGCCTGCTGGAAATTGCCGATAGTAGCCATGTTCGTTCTCCTGACTGGTTTGTCCGAAGCCGCCCTGTGCGGCCTCGATAGCTGTCGTGAGACGACGGTCCGGCCGACTGCATCCACTGGGCCGCAGCGGAGCGGAGGACGGCGAAAGCCGAGCTTGTTGTCCCGCGAGGAATGCGGCGAAGCCGCAGGGGAAGAAGGTTGGCGATGCCGTTGCAGGCAACGGCCGGACCGGCGTCAGACCCAGCCCTAAGAGAGGCCGTTCAGGGAGGGTCCGGGCATCCGTTCCAGAAGAACGATACTGGCGATATCGGAATGTCCGCCATGCATCCGGCACAAGCGGCACGATCGATCCGCCCCGAAATCAGAGGCACGAGGTCTGGGCCTACCCGGTTGCCCCTCCAGCGGCCGCATCTTGATCCCGCCCTGCCGCCAAAGGTTCAGGCGATGAGAGCAGTCTTTGATGTCGAGAATTAACAGCAACGGGTCTCCTACTTGGTTCCGGCGGGGCTGATCAGGCCCAGGCGCCGAATTGCCACGCGCTTGCTCGTCACGGTCCAACGCCTGCGCCTTCGATCACGCATAGTGCGACGACGAGCTTGCTGGTCACCGCGGTGATCATGACCTCCTGAAGCGATCGCGCGCACTCATAACCGCAATGAATCGGTCGAGCCGGTTGGATTCAAAGAACTCGTTGGACGCCGCTTCCAAGCCAAGTGAGGCTGCGGCCATGGAAAACGAAGGGGCAGGGCCCGTTCATCTTCGGCGCATCGACCCATCTAAGAACATGCGGCGGTTTTATACGCTTGCGATCCAACCGACCTTGTTCGGCGGAGCATCCGTCATCCGTAACTGGGGCCGCATAGGGACCAGCGGCCAGTCGATGATTGAAACCTTCGATAGCGAAGACGGTGCGGCCACCGCATCAATGAAGTTTCAGCGCGCCAAGCGCCGTCGCGGATATCGCAACTGTGATCCGGACTAGCGGCTGGCGACATCGCGCAAAAGATCGCAGGCGAGCACCGCCTGTGACGGCGTGTTGGAACATAACGCAGTGCAGCGCCGCGACTATTCGGGCACGGTTGTCAGCAATATGACGCGGCTCATCGAGATGGCAATGACCCGCGCACCAAGACAGCAATAACCCCTGCTTGAGGCGGCCATGCCGCGACATTCAGGACTACGCGCGCTCAAGGTGTCCCAGCCGCATCAGACCTCAGGAAACCGCAAGCACGGTGCTGGTGTCATACCGGCGGACGAAGTCCACGCACGAGCCGTTCCAATGGTAGCAGTAGTGCCGTCCCTGCTTCGGAATACTAGCGACATCTGGCCAGAAGGCGCCGATGCAGCTTCCCCCTGGCATCCTCACGCTGTTCCACGTCAGTCCGTCGCTCCCAGCCGCCCGCAGTCCGAGCCCCTCGACTTGCGAAGGGCCATAGTCGTTCGGGTGCAAGACTTCGGGAACGGCGTTCACGTCGTCAAGGCTCAGGTCCACGCTCCCGATCAGGACCCGGAAGTCGGAAGTCCAGCCAGGATCCTCATGGGTGGCGGCCATGAATCTCTCGTGATGATGGATGGTCTCGGGCAGCGCCACCGCCTGGCGCAAAAGCTATCCGGTCCTAAAACCGTCTGGCGATGCGCGTCGGCGCGGCAGTTCACGGTTGGTGACGCTTGCTACCGAATAGCGCATGAACCTTAGCTGCGGGAGTTTCTGACAGTCGCGCCGTGACACAAACCGAGTGCGCCCCAATCGACCTCGTCCAGCTCATGTCCCGGTATCGCCCGAAAACCAACACCGGCTAGTCTTACGACCATTGAGATGGCGCGCGTTGTCGGATTCACCAGCCGACGAGCATCGGTTGAGCCTTCGTTTTATGTGACAAAGCGCTCTATACTGCACACTCACGATCAGGGAACACGAAGATGATCGCGACCAACACCATCAAGGCCTCGCGAGGCCAGGCTTCGGAAAAAACGCGTCCGGTCACCAGGGCGCCAGAGCTGGCTGCGGCGCTCGAGTGCGCCAGGCAGGCATGCCTGCTCGATGATGAGAGAACCGAACATCTTTCCTTCCGCGCACCGAAGGCCTTGATCGAGGCGGCCAAGCGGGACAGCGGCATCCAATCGCCGACCGAACTTGGCATTTTCGTGCTGGCCACCCTCGCCCAGCCTGACCCCGTGGCTTCGTTCCTCAAGCGCACGCATGCTAGCCTTGGCCCGGGCCAGAAGCTTGACGTCTGATCTGCGCGCGGCACGTCGGCGCTACATGTCCGACGAGGAAAGAACCAGTTGAAGCCGCGATCACCAAACAGGCTGATCGCGGTTGCGGACGTCGATCTGGCCGGCGCCGGTCCTCGTGCCGAACACCAACGTCTACATCCTGTTCGCCTCAGGGAAATTGCCGGACGCGGGCAACTATCCCATCAGGGCGCAAATGACTCCCGTCAATGCCATGCAGGCGTTCACATTCGCCGATCATGTCTCGATATGCCTGCGGCGATATCGCAGCCTCCAGGCAGTTGATCCTCCGTCGGCGGAAGCATCGAAACATCGCCGAGCATGGCCCCGCCTTGCAGGCGGGGCCATTCACTGCTGGCTCAGAAGGGAATCTCATCCCGAGCTTCGGTCTGGTCGCCGGCGCCGTCGCGCTGCTTCGGCCAGGCGAGGAAGTCGATGCCGTCGGCGATGATCTCAGAGCTGTAGCGCTCGATCCCGTCGCCATCGGTCCACTGGGTGTAGTGGATGCGGCCGCGGACCGCCACCTTCATGCCCTTCACGCAATGCTTCTGCACCGTCTCGGCCAGGCCGTTGAAGCACTTGATGCGGTGCCATTCGGTGTCCTGCTCGGCGTAGCCGTTCTCGCCCTTGACAACCTTGCCGTCGATGCGGCGGGGGCGGGAGGTTGCGAGCCGGAAGTCGGTGATCCTGGTGCCGCCGCGGGTGGTCGCGGTTTCGAGGTCGTTGCCGATGTTGCCGGCGAGAAGAACGATGTTGGTCATTTCCTGTCTCCTTTGCTCGTCCGGGGGAGAAGTCCCTCCGAACGAGACCCGGCCAAGGCCGTCGGGAGCCGCCTGCAACCGGAGCGGAACGCGCCAGGCTTGCCCCCAACGCCCGGAGTGGCGCGGGCAGGCGCGAAGCGCCAACACGGTCCGGCGCCGCGGGGGTTGCGGTCGGAAACCGAACGGACTTAGGGGCTTATTTCGTTTCGGAGGGATTTTTTTGCACCGGCAGCGAAACCGGAGACAGGATGGCGGTGAAGGATCGACGCCGGCACCATCGCGGCGACGCCTTCGATGCCGGGCGCGGCGCAGCGGGGTTCATCGCTTCCGGCGACCTCCCGATCCCTGCCCGAGCGATGGCGGCTGTGTTCGAGCGAACGGCAGCGTCGCAGCAGGCCGAAGGCAATGCGCCACGCTCAGCCTAGTGGCGAGGTGCCGAACGTCTCCACGGGAAGGCCGAACGGATCCCGGCTCCGCGCATGCAGCCATTCCGAAACCGGAGAAGGGCGTCGCGGCGCGTTGCGGAACCGCCCCGATCGAGCCAGGCCTCCGTCGCTCGCCGGCGGACTCGCACCAGCCCAACACGACCCTGCGACACCCCATCCTGCCCGTGCGCGGATCGCCCCTCTCCGCGGGGCTGTCCGAAACGCTTCGAACCGATGTTCCCGTCATCCGGTGCGTCAGTGATGCGGGCCAATGACAGCTCTGCTTCCGCATCGCGGCCGTGCGCCGAGGCGGCAGCCAAGCCACGAGGGATCAGAGCTGCACGATCATCGCGGCCGTGCCGGCGCGACCGTGATGGCGCTTTACTGCAGGGGGTCGCGATCGCCGGCAAGGAGTTTTCGGTAGCCGGTTGTCGTCATCCATTTTGCCCGTCTTAAATGGTTTTCCCAACAATGGCGGGTGCGCTCTGGCTCGGCCACAGGGTCACGGTGAAGCACAATCCGGGCGACCTCCTGCCAGTCAGCGCCGTCCGCCTCGGCATCGAGAAGGCGCATGTAGATCACCTTGTGCCGGTCATCGTAAGGGGTGATCCTGTCGGACCAGGGCACTTCGTCAGCAACATGCGGGTCTAGCTCAGGCATCAGCTTTCCTTTCTCGGGTGCTCTCGTCCACAGAGATAGGACAAACTTGGGGACCATTGGCCGACATACCACACCCAGACGGAGAAGAATGGAACATCAGGCCGCGTCACCCATCGTCTGAGACTGCGGCTGCAAACCGTGCAGGTAGGCGACGGCGCGCTGTGCATGCGCTGCAGCTGTAAAGATCGCTCGGTGGTCCCCGTCGAGCAGCTTGAGCCACGAGGCCACGTAGCTTGCGTGATCCGGCCGCGGCTCCAGCTCAGGGACGATCCCGAGGTCCGCGCAGATCATTGCACTCCCAATTTCCACCAAAAGCTCTTCGCGTGCCCTGTCCGTGCAATCCTTGTGGTATCGGCTCAGGTCCCGATTGAGACGATCGGGAGCCGCGGTCCAGTGCAGGGTTTCGTGTGCCCTCACAGCGACGAAAGACGCCATGTCCCTGAACAGCTCCGGCCGAGGCAGCTGCACATGATCGGTGACCGGGGAGTAGAACGCCTTGTCGCCGCCATAGCGGACCACCGCGCCGGTATTGTCGAAGAAGCGATCTGCATGTTCGATGCGCTCGACGGGCCCAGCCGTGGGCTCCGTTGCTGCGTAGTAATGCGATGGCAGCTCGTCGATCTGATCCACGCAAAAGACCGTATAGGTTTTGAGATACGGAATGCCGCGCTCGACCTCGTCGCCATTGGCATCGACTTCGGTCTTGCTGAAGCTGCCGGCATACACGACCGTGGTTCCGGTTTCGCCCTTGCGGACATGGCCGCCCAGTTCGACCGATTGCTTGAATGTCATCCAGTAGGGTGAAACAAAGCCTCGCGTGACCGCTTCGGACCACAAAAGCAGCGTGTTTATACCCTGATAGGGCAGCCCGTTGTGGCGTAGCGGCCTGGTGACGCTGCCACTCGGATGACCCGCACTCCATGGCTTGACCCATGGGCGTACACCCTTTTCGAGATCGGCGACGATCTTCTCGGTGATCTTCGCGTAGATATCGGCCCGTGATCCTTTTTCTTTCCTGCTCATTTTCCTGAACCTCCATTCTGGAGGCCGCGTCCATCGCGGCCCCGTCACGGCGGTCCGTCAGCCGGGGCGATCAGGAGGCGCGGGCACCCGCAGGGCCGAAACGACTGTGGAGGACGGCGAAGCCGTTGCGTGCGGCGCCGGACCCGGCAGGAGCGACCTCCGGGACGGGGCACGAAGTGCGGACAGGCGCGAAACGCGCCAACACGGTCCGGAGCCGCGGGGCTTGCGAGCGCCGCGCGAACGGACTTAGGGACTCAATTCGTTTCGGAGGGGCTATTCCACTGGCTGCATGACAGTAGATGGGATTGGCACAGCGGTTTCCGCGCCGGCAAACATCGTCGGAGCCTCGATGACACAAGCAAATCCGGTCCAATCCCGGCGCCCTGCGGTGGTCACCTGTGGCTTGAGAATGGCGCAAGGCAAAGCGGCACGCCAAGGATAGCAGGCGGGGCTAGGTGCAACTGCAGCAGGGCCACCAAGTCGATACGGCCAGGCCGAGCGTCGGCCGGGTGAAGTTTCGAGGCGGGCCGGCCCGTGAGACAGGTCAAGATGCCTGCGGCGTGCCCTGCGGTCGGGCTCTTTTGCAAGCGTATAGACCTGCTTGCATCTTCTGCCACGTGGGAACACGATCGCGGTGCTCCATCAACAGGGGGCACGGCCCGACCTGCTCACGTTGTGTCACCCCTCCCGGATAAGCAGGCCGGGCCTCGTATGTCCGGCTCGTCCAGCCAAGCTTTCGTGACGGAAGAGCTCTGACCTGAGCGTGGCGAAGAATGGCAGCTCGCCGATAGCGCGACAGCGCCCAGGCTACTTCGACGACAAGACCTTCAGCTCGGGCGACCGCAAGATAACGCGGGTGGCATCAGGCTCTCCGCCTCTTCGAAATGGCCTGTAGCAGGTCCGCTTCGTCCGTAATCCCGTCATCGAAAGCCTGGAAAACTTCCCTGGCCAGGTATTCCCGCTGTTCCCTGTCTTTCTTGGCGAGACGGCACCCGTTGCACAGCTGATCAAATACCCGCTGGAGCATGTCCAGCTCAGCGGGCCAGTAGATACCGCGGTAGCGCGACAATGACATTGCTGCCACCCCAAACGCCGGCTGGGGAATTATAACAGGACAGGCATCATTTCGAACCAACTATCTCATCGTGTCTGGGACGTTGGATGCAGTGTGCAGTTGCGATAGCCCCAGCAGCGGACGTGCTGGCGGCCTCGGTGTCTTCTGCCTCCGTTGCGACCGAATACGCTGGCACGAGCGCTTTGCGCGCGTTATATATCTGACCAGCTGACTAGGTATGAGATTATGGGCAAGCGGACAGAACTGACGAAAGCGAAGCGGGCAGCGCCCCGCGCGGCGACAGGACGATGGAAACTCGAGGACGCGAAGGCGCGCTTCAGCGAGGTGGTGCGGCACGCCCGCGAGGAGGGGCCGCAGCGGGTGAGCGTGCGCGGCCATGATGCGGTCGTGGTGATGAGCGTCGAAGAGTTCGAGCGCTTGGCGCCTGAGAAACCCCGTCCGCCGTTCGTGCAGTTCATGGAGAGCCTGCATCTCGGCGGGCTCGATCTCGAGCGCGAGCTGGATCACGGGCGGGATGTGGAGCTGTGAGGGGCTGGCTGCTCGACACCAATGTCGTGGCCGCCCTCATCAATCCGCAGGGCGCGCCGTCTGTGAAGCGCTGGGCCGAGGGACAGGACGAGGAGACCTTCCACATCAGCGTGCTGACGCTTGCCGAATACGACAAGGGCATCCACAACCTTGCCGCCGATCACGCCGAGCGGCCGCGCTATATAGCGGCCCGCGATGCGCTGGCGGAGCGCTTCGGCAGGCGCGTCCTGTCGCTCGGGGACACGATCGTCCGGCGCTGGGGCCGGATTTCCGGCGAGGTCAAGCGCGTAAGCGGACATGCGCCGCCGGTCATCGATACAATGCTCGCTGCGAGCGCGCTCGAACACGATCTTTATCTGGTCACGCGCAACGTGAAGGACGCGCGGTCTTCCGGCGCAATCGTCTTCGATCCGTGGAATGACGATGCGCAAATGTTCCCACTCAGCCCGCTGAGTGGCAGGGAGAGATAGCGGCGGAACAAAAGACGGTCCCATCAGGAACTGGCCCCAGCTTGCGGGATGGTGGGCGAGGCTGAGGCCTCGCCCTGGCGGGCTCAGCCGAGCGCCGCCAGCTGGAGTTCGGCGGCCTTGCGGTCGACGCTCTGGCCGGGGTTTTCGATGGCACGCTCGAAGGGCTTCCAGCGCTCGCCGACGACCTGCTCGTAGGCGGCGACCGCGCCCTCCGCCGCCATGCGCAGCGCGTGGGACTGGACGCCCATGTCGGCTGCGAACTCGCGCTTGCGCTGGGCGGCGCTGTCGAAACCGACCGGACCGTCGAGATCCTCGTCGCGGGTGTCGTTGGCAGCCTTGGCGGTTGCGTCTCGGGCCTCGGTCACCGCGCGGCTGTAGAACTGGCCGGCGCCGCGCGCCGAGCCGACGAAGGCGCCGACGATCCGCTGCAGGTGGATCTGCATCGCCCTCTCGCCCAGGCCGTCATTGAGGGCCTCGGCTGTGTCGATGATGAGCCTTTCGTGAAGATCGCGGATGCCGTCGCTGTCGAGAATGGGCAGGCCGAAGCTTTCGGCAATCAGGCTGGCCTGGCTTGCGTCCGGACAACAGAGCCGGACCATTTCGAGGGTAGTGCCCTTGCGCAGCGGCACGACGCGGGCGGACTGACGGGAAGTGCGAGCGGTCTTGGTCATGGGATTTCCTTTGCTTCGGTTCCGCCGAAGGTTGTCGCCGGCTCCTTGGCCGGCGCTCCCTTCGGGCGCGGTCCAGACAAAACCGGCGGAAAGACGGGCGCTTCAGGGTCCGGGAGGGCCAGATCGAGCATGGTGGGTTTGCGTCCAAGCAGGGCTCACCAGCCCTCGCGCGGGACGCGGGCCCGCCATGTCGAGAGCGGCTCTCCCGGCCGCCCTGCGGCGCGGAACGCGGCCTTGAAGCGCACGGCCGCCGGTTTAGGACCGCACACCGAACGAAGGGAGCCCCGGCCAAGGAGCCTGACCCTCGACATGAGAACAGAAGCACAGCTTGCCGTGACACCACCGCCTCCGCTGCAGTCTGGTGGGGAATTGTGCCGGTCGCGTCACCACAAGATGAGCCGGCTTGTGCCCCGACAATTCGGCCGAGGCCGCTGCCGAACAAGGCACCTACCTCCCCTCGCGGCAGACAGGCTGATTCTCACGCCGCGCGACCATCGAGACAACCGCCATGCCGCTCGAGGAAACGGGCGATCGCAAGATCCTGTCGCGCGAGCTTTCGGGACAGCGCATCGATCTCCGGCTGGCGCTCCGCCGTGAGGGCGGCAAGATGCGACCGGTAGCGCTCGAGAAAGGCGCTCCCATCCCGATCCTTCCCTCGACGATAGCTCGACTCGCGCGACCGTAGTTTCGGCATCAGTGCCGTCATGCGTCGATTGATCTGCCGGTCGATGAGGTCGAGCTGCCGCTGGACCTGTCGGCGGGCTTCTCCTGCATGCGCAAGAGCTCGGCACGGCGGTGGGACGGTAATCTCATGATCTTCGCCTGCCCTGCCAGCCGGCAAAGCTCGACGGGCCGCCATAGACGACGTGGCGGTCAGGATCGATGACGAAGCCGAACCGGCCGATCACATACTCGTCGGCGGGGACGAGGAAGCGGCGTTCCTCGCTGCCGACGCCACGCCTGCCACCCGGCGTGGCGATGACCTCGACGAAGCTCTTTTTGTAATCCGCCCTGATTGCGGAGACCACGATCCAGTCGGCGGCGTGTTCCGCCTCGAAGGCGCGTCGATCTTTCTCGCGGGATTGGCCGGCCGCAAGCACGTTGCCGGTGATCTCTTCCCACGCATCCGGAAAGCTCTCCTTGATGATGCGTTCCGCGCTTCGACGCTCAAAGCTGGTGAAGAGATCGGGGAAGGTGAAGGCGACGATCGCCCACACTCGTCTTCTTCATAGAAACCATGCGCCGCGCAGCCGGGCGTCGACCTTGCAATTGCGTTCGGGCGAGAGATGGAACCCCCCATGGCTCGCGGTCGAATGACAGGTAACGCCGTCGGCGAAGACGGTGGCGCCCTGCGATGGCCCCCCACGGCGTTTGCGCTGTGGACCTGACCTCCTGTCGTGCAAGCGCACGCTTCTCTCGGGCGTGCTCCGCCTGCTCCAGAACTTTTGCCCGGAACGCCGCCTCGTCGGCGAGCTCGCCGCAATGACCGTAGAAATCCGAGCGCGTCCACTCGGCGAGCGGGCGGCGGATACGCCAGCCGGTCGCCAGATAGTGCCGCCCCTCGCTCGCGGGCAGCATGGCAAATGTCGTATCGACCAGGCGGGCGACGGAGACGCCGTCAGCGCTGCGGCCGAACTCCACCTCCGGAGAGCCGGAGATGGAGTTCTTGTTCGAACGTCGAGGAGTATCGGTCATCACGCGGCCCTCCCCTCGACATGGTCCGCCGCGATCTCATCCGCCGTGATCTGATCGAGCACCGCGTTCGGATAAAAGTGCCGCGTCAGCCATTCTTCGGCATCGGCGCGATTTGGGGCGAGATGGACCAACTCGGCGTCCTCGCCGCGCCGGTCGAGCACGCGGACCGCGCCCATGGCCGGCCGTTCGAGAAGCGTGAAGCGTAATCGGCTGTCCAGCGAAAACGTCCGAAGCACGCGCACCGCGACGACACCGCCCGAACCGTAATCGGCCTCGTGCAGCGTGAAGCTCGCCGGCAGGCTGATAGTGCCAACGACTGCTTCACCCTGCTTGCGGATCAGACGACCCCTGCTGTTGTTGGACTGCCATTGCGACAGCTTCTTGCGGTGCCGTTCCGGCGGCCGCGGCGTGGCGTCGGACCAGGCGATGAGCGAGCCGATTGGGGCCCGGAAGATGCGATGCGCGGACATGCAAGTCCTCCATGTGCTGATTGTCAAAACAGGACCGCCGCCGGCGTTTGCCGGCGGCGGGATGGCGATCGGAAGGAAGAATTGGGGCCGCTATTCGGCCGCTTCGCGGAAAGCGTCCTCGCGCTCAGCGCCGCCAGCATCCTCAGCCGCCTGCGGGTCCTCGGCGTGTTCGCCGGGATCGTCTTCCCCGGTGGCTGCCTTGCTTGTCAGCCAGGACGAAAGTTTTGCCCTGTCCGGTGCGAACAGGGCCGCTGGATGAACGAAGCGCCCCTCCCTGAAGTGCTCGACGAGTGCTGCGCGAGTGTCCTTGACCTTCTGGCGCGGCAGGACCGGCGTGTCCTTGCAGGATGCTTCGAGCGCCGAACGCGACAGGCAGGAGAGGAATTCCTCGCTCCCCATGTTGGCCAGAAAATCATCCGCGCCGATCGCATCGCCGGCCACGCGCGCGACAATGCCGCTGTTCGACCTGTTCTCACGGCAGGAGAGCACGTCAATCAGCAGCGACCGCACCGCGGCACGCAACTCGTCCATGTCGAACTCGAGGACGCCCTCCGGATTGAACAAGCGCGCTGCGTGTTCGCCGAGGCTTGCCGCCCCAAAATAAGAGATGTCGCGGGCGCCGGATGCGACGCTGACATTCTGGCCGGCGAAGGCCAGAACAAGCAGCGCCATCAGCGTGTCGTCCTCGATCGGGGCGCGGGCAAGCGCCTCATGCAGCGCGTCGGTGCGCAAATCGCCGATCATCTCGATGCCCTTGCGGGTGACATCCGGGCGCGACGCCGAGACGATGCCGGCGTCGTCCGCACCGTCGGTGCCGGCGCCGCTATCGCCCTTGGCCTTGGCCTTCTTGGCCTCGGGGAGACGGTAGTGCACCGACTGCACTTTGCCGTCGCGGTCGAGATACATCGCCGTGCAGTCCGACTTCGCGGGCTTGCCGTAGACCCGCTCTGCCTTCTTCGGCAGTTCCGGCTGGCCCCAACCGTTGACTTCGACGAGCATACCCTTCCTGGGCAGATTGTTCGTCATCCACTCCTGCTGGGCGCCGAGGAAAGCCTCGACGTCGGTCGTATACCGGCTATCCTCGTCGGCTGGCGCGAACAGGTCCTCGACCCAGGCGATGCCGTAGGCCTGCGCCAGGTCGTCGCCGAAGCTTGCATCGCGTGCATACATGCGGGTCTTTGTGAGGCCCTGCGCCACACTCCACCACGACACCTGCGGATCGGCCTTCGACGGCTTGTGCTTCTTCCAGACTTGCCTTTGGTCTTCAAGCGAGGCGGAAGCGATCGTGCGCAGCTGGCTTTCGTTGGGCATGTCGCCCCTGGCCATGTGGTCGAGCATGGCGGGAAGGACGTTTGCCAGCAGGCGCAGTTTTCGGATTTGGCGCAGCGGCTGCGCGAGCGCAACGCCGATTGCCTCCTCGGTCCAGCCGAGCGCGACCAGGCGTTCGATCGCCCGCCACTGGTCGACGGGATTAAGGGGTTCGAACGCGACGTTCTCGATCATCGAGCGCATGGCACCCTTGTTGCTTGCGGCTTCCTCGACCAGGACCTCGATTTCCTCGAGACCCGCGGCTATCGCCTGCTTCACCCGGCGATGGCCCGCATTGATGATATAGCCATTGCCGCCGTCGACCTCGGCCGCGACGATAGGCGGCTGCACGATGCCGACCGCCTTGATCGTGGCCAGAAGCAGCGCGTCGGCCTGCGGTGAGGACTTTGTCTGGCGCGTGCGGTCGGGGTTTTCCTTCAGCGCGCGCGGATCGACTTTGATGAGATGCATGGGATGTTCCTTTCGAGATTGAGCCGGCCGTTGGAGCCGTCTTTCCTGGTCTTCTTCCCGAAGACACCTCGGCAACCGCGGAGCGGGCGGGCCGGCGCAACTGCGGCCGAGCATCCCTGCCTGGCCGGACCAGCGGGGCTTTCAGCCCTGCGCAGGACGACGGGCCGGGATCGCGAGCGGCGCGGTTGAGCGTAAGCGGCGGCGGCCAGCCCGATCAGCGACCAGCCGTTCCTTCCTTCTTTGTTCTCCCCCCGGTACTGCCTGCAACCGCCCCGTCCGGCGGAATGCTCGCGAGCCAGGACCGCGCGCCACCTCGTCCTTTGGGGTAGCTGACCGCCTCCAGCCTGTGGGGTGGCCAGCGCGTCGGAAAGTTGGATCGGACGGTCCATCGCAGCGCAGAGGCCATTTCCCGGTTGTTGAGGGAGAGTATCTTCGCTATTCCTCGTTTCGATATTTCAAGGATTATTGAAACGTGGATGAACATCGAGCCCTGATCGTCTTTGGCGCCCTGTCGCAGGAGACGCGCCTGCGCGTTATGCGACTGCTTGTGGTGGCTGGGCCTGATGGCATTGCCGCCGGTGCGCTGGCCGAGCAGGTCGAGGTCTCACCGTCCAACGTCAGCTTCCATCTCAAGGAGTTGGAGCGCGCCGGCCTCGTCACGCAGCGGCGCGACGCGCGCTCAGTCGTCTACAGCGCCGAATACGACGCTCTGTCCGGCCTGATCCGCTTCCTGATGGAGGATTGCTGCTCAGGCCGTCCCGAAATCTGCGCACCCGCGCTCGCCGCCGCCTGCTGTCAGCCCGGCACCAGGACCCGGTAATAATCAACTCACTTCGTTCCAGGCAGCATCACATGACAGTATTCGATCTTCCGCGCCAGTTCGCCGCCGAGTTTCTCGGCACCGGCCTGCTGGTGGCGACAGTCGTCGGTTCCGGCATCATGGCCGAGACCCTGACGCATGACACGGCCCTGGCGCTGCTCGGCAACACCTTGGCGACCGGCGCCATGCTGGTCGTCCTGATCACAATCCTCGGGCCGATCTCCGGCGCCCACTTCAATCCGGCCGTCTCGCTGGTTTTCTGTCTCAATCGGTCGCTGCCTGCCCGCGATCTTCCGGCCTATTTGGTGGCCCAGGTCGCCGGCGGCATCGCCGGTACGATCGCGGCGCATCTCATGTTCGCTTTGCCGGTGCTGGAAGTCGCGACGAAGCTGCGAGCCGGGCCGGCGCAATGGTTCTCCGAGACCGTGGCGACATTCGGCCTGGTCGCGGTTATTCTTTCAGGCCTCCGCTTCGAGCAACGCGCGGTGCCATGGCTGGTCGGCCTCTACATCACCGGCGCCTACTGGTTCACCGCCTCTACATCCTTCGCCAATCAGGCCGTGGCGTTGGCGCGTTCGATTACCAACACGTTCTCCGGCATCAGACCGATCGATCTGCCGGGCTTCATCGTCGCTGAGCTGCTCGGCGCCTTGATCGCGCTGGCACTGATGGGCTGGCTGCTGCGGCCCGAGATCATTCGGCAAACCCAGCCACAGAAGGCACAGTCATGACGGTCACCATCTTTCACAATCCCGTCTGCGGCACCTCGCGCAATACGCTCGCCATGATCCGCGCCAGCGGCGAAGAGCCGGTGGTGATCGAATACCTCAAGACGCCGCCGAGCCGCGAGCGGCTGGTCTAGCTGATCGCGGCGATGGGTATCACCCCGCGCGAACTGCTGCGGGAGAAGGGCACGCCATACGCCGAGCTTGGCCTCGCCGACCGCAAATGGAGCGACGCCGAGCTGATCGATTTCATGCTTGCCCACCCGATCCTCATCAACCGGCCGATCGTCGAGACGCCGAAGGGCACAAGGCTATGCCGGCCTTCGGAGGTGGTGCTGCCGCTGCTCGATGATCCGGTGCGCGATTTCGCGAAAGAGGACGGGGAAAACACCTACACGCCGGCCTGATCGGCAGCTGCTCTGGCGTCGCGACCGGGCAGAGAGCACGACGCGCGAGGAAGATGCATGACCAGATTTGATTTTCGGGTCGAGGATCGTCATTCAACACTGGAGAGCGGCAGCTGGATTGAGGCACTATCGACAGAGCGGTATATATCGGGCTGCCACCTGTCGGTAGCTAATCAAGTTGTCCGGTTTGGTAGCACATCATTTGTCCGCTTCAGTTTTGCGTCGAAGCGGTTCACGCAGCTTGCCTGATGGGGCAAGTGTCTTGGATTGCGGCGCCGTCGGGCCTGTATCGAGCAATGCGGCGCGGCCCGTGGAAGACTGCGAGCGTGCCATCCGGGTACTGCCTGATCTTGACCGTGGCTTTGACGAAGTGATGCCGGATCGGACTTTTCGGCAGCTGCAATCGCAGGCGCGCGAAGGCGATCGTGTTGTCGCGGGCAACGACGCGCTCCTCCTCGATGCACAGGATCTGGGCCAGTTGTTGCGGATCGGCGGCGACAAAGGCGCTGTCTTCAACCGCGGCCGGCCTGGCGAAGCGGGCATTGTGAGCCGGCAGGTGGTCTGTGCGATGAAGCGATTGGCGGTCTCGATATCGGCAATTCCAGCCAGCGCCAGTTCTCTCGGCAGCCGATCCTGCAAGGTCGAGAACATTCGCTCCGAGCGCCCCCTGGCTTCAGGGGAATAGGCCGGAATATGTTCGATACCCAGCCTCTCGAGCGCCCGGCCAACCTGGGTCAGGCGGATCTTGTCGACAGCTCCGCCGGCCTTGAGCGTCACGAAATAGTGGCTGCCGCGGTCGCTGTAGAGGCTCGACGGCAATCCCTTGGCGACGAACGTCTCCAGAAGCCCCCGAAAGCTCGACGCCGTGCCTTCCTCCTCGATCAGGAAGGCCGAATAGATCGTGCTCGTCGCATCGTCCATCGTCACGATCAGATCCAGCATCGGCTCACCCGCCAGCCATCGATGCCGGCTGCCATCCTGGTGCAGGATCATCCCCTCGCACGGCTTCCTCTCCCGCTTGCGCCGGTGAGCACCGCGCCGCTTGGCCCGTTCCACCAGACCCGCCGCGTGAAGCTGCGTCTTGATGAAGGTGTAGCCCCAGCTGAAATGATGATCGCGCAGCAGGTGCTCGTGGAAATGCTTCACGTTCCAGCCAAGATAGCGATGACGATAAAGCTCCAGCATCTCCTCGATCGCTTCCGCAGGCACCCGACGCGTCGAAAGCTTGCCCAGACGCCGGTCCAGCAACCCTGCCTCCCCAGCCTCTTCATAACGGTCCCGGTAACGCCGGAATTGCCGCTCCGACATGCCCAGCAACTCGCCGGCCTCCATCATCGAAAGATCGCCGCCATTCCAGCGGCTCAAAACGTCTCGAAACTTCTGCATTCTCCGGTCCTGTAGCCATGCTGTCCGCTTCATCCCCAGCCTCCATTCGCTGGCGATAAAACCGGACAACTCATCTGCTACCTAATCCGGACAACTCGTGTGCTTACGACAGTATATCGGGCTGCCACCTTGACAAGCGCAGGCAAAAACCCTAGCTACGGGACCGTGAGGCGCAACGGATTTGTTGCCCTCTTTCCGAGACCCACGCCAAAAGCGTGGGTTTTCGTGCTTCTGGGGGGGTACGATCTGACCTACATCGCCTATCTCGATGAATTCGGCCATATCGGTCCCTATGTCGATCGCCAGGATGCAAAATACAAGGAGAGCCCGGTTTTCGGGTTGGCCGGGCTCGTGCTGCCGATGAATGAGGTGCGCGGTTTCGGCACGTGGTTCTTCCAAAGAAAATGCGAGCTTCTGGATTTTGAGATCAAGAGGGCTGGCGTCCATCCGGCGATTTGGGAGAAGAAAGGCGCAAGCCTCTACACAGTGACCAATGTCACCAAGTATCGTGAGCTTCGCAACACGACCAACCGGCTTCTGAACAAGATCGAGACGATCGGCGGCTTCGTTTTTTATGTCGGGCTTCAGAAGAACCTGCCGCCCGACAAGCACAATCCGAACTACCTCTACAACCGGGTGCTGCTGGAAGCCATCAAGCGGATCGACTCCTTCTGCGCGGAAGACTGCGATCCCAAGGGCCACTTCATCCTGGCGCTCGATGAGCACGACCAGCGCCAGAACCTCATAACCGCGGCGGCACGCAGCATGTATGGCGCCGGGGAGCCGCGAAAGCGGCTCATCGAGCCGCCATTCCAGCTGGAGAGCCACCGATACCAGACCTTGCAGGCCGCCGACTGGATTGCCGGCCTGGTTGGCCGCTTCGGCGCATATTGGTGCGACAAGGACGCCTACGCCGACTACAAGGTATTTGCCAATCATTTCGAGCACCGGCTGCACCGGGCAGCCAAACGAAGCGGTATTCGCACCAATGCCCCGAGGGCAACGCAATAAGTCAGGCGGCGACGGCATCCGCGACGACTTCGATGTCGGCCGCGAGGGCTTCTTCGACCTCGGCAAGCTGCCGGCGCTTTTCGGCCAGCTCGCCGGCGAAGGCGAATTCTCCGCCGTCGCGGGACTGGTAGGAGGCGAGACGGCGCCGGGCTTCGGCGAGACGCTGCCGATAGCGTTCCCGGTCCTGGTCGAAACTCGACAGGGCATGTTCGAGCCGGGCGACCGCGCCGAGCGGCGTTACCGTCACCGGCAGCTCGATCTCATCATCGGCTCCGGTGAGCTGGAGGACAGTGGTGTAGCGATAGCCGTCCTGCCCGAAGCGCTCGCCACAGAATTGCAGGTCGAACCCGCCGATCGAGGCGATGAGGGTCTCGCCGTCATGCCGTAGCTGAACCAGGGTGAGAATCTCCTTCATCAGTGCCCGGCCGGCCTCCTTGCGCTCGGCGTAAGACCTGTCGGTCACGCTCATGGCAAAGGCCTCACCGGCTGTCGGAACAAGCCGCTCCCTGTCCTTGCCGATTTCCACGATACGGCGCGTCGAATGCTCGATGTCGCGCTCGGCGTCGCGGATCTGCCGGCGCACGGCATGCTGGTCGTCGATATGGGCGGCGCGCAGGCGCTCGAGCCGTGCAATGTCAGCCTCGAGACCGGCCTTCTGCATCAGACGCTGATCACCAGATGCAATCGCCTTGGCCATGGCGAACTGGTTCGCCTGCCCTTCGCCCAGGTCTTCAAGCCGCCGGATGGAAGTGTCACCGGAGAGTGCTGCGGCGATGAAGCGGGCCTTGCGCTCGTTGTTCTGCCACATGGTGGCGTCGAGCGAGCCTTCCGTCGCATAGGCGAAGATCTCGACCTCGTCATGCTGGTTGCCCTGGCGGACGATGCGGCCCTCACGCTGCTCGATCTGCGAGGGGAGCCAGGGCACGTCCAGGTGATGCAGCGCTTTCAGACGAAGCTGCGCGTTGACGCCGGTGCCCATCGTCTCGGAGGATCCGATGAGGAACCGCACCTTGCCGGCGCGCACAGCGCCGAACAGCCGCTGCTTGGCTTCAGATTTCTTGAAATCCTGCATGAAGGCGATCTCTGAGGCGGGAACGCCCAGGCGGATCAGCTCGTCGCGGATCCAGCGATAGGCGGAAAACCCCCGCGTCTTTTCGACATTGATCGTGCCGAGATCGGAAAAGATCATCTGCGCGGCGCCGGCTAGCTCGTAGGGTTTGCCGTCGGGACGGACATAGGCGCTGTCCGCCGTTTCCTTCCAGATGCGGAAGGCGTTCGAGACAAGAAGATTGAGCTTGTTGTCGGGCTCGTCGTCGTTGTCGGGATCGACCAGCCGCAGATCGATCGCGGCATGGCGCCCGTCGGTGATGACCGAGAGAAGAATATCGTCGCCGGGCTCCGTCGGCCGGTCGCGCATCTCGATCGCCTTGATGCGCTCGGCGAGCACCAGCTGGTAGCGCTTGAAGGCCGGCGTGGGCTTGGCAGTCAGGATCTGGCGGCGGCCGGTCGAGACCGCGGGCACCTTGACATAGTCGCGCAGGTCCTGCGGTATCACGACATCGGCAAAGGAGCGGAACATTGCGATCAGCTCGGGGACGTTGACGAAGCTGGCGAAGCGCGTCACCGGCTTGTATTTCCCGGAGGGCTGAAGCTCCAGTTCGGTCGTCACGTCGCCGAAGGTCGAGGCCCAGGCATCGAACTCATGCAGGCCGCGTTCGGCGAGCGCGCCATGGCCGAGATAGCGCTGCACGGAAAACATCTCGCCAAGCGTGTTGGTAATCGGCGTGCCCGAAGCGAGCACGAGCGCCCTGCCCGGGTTCTTGGTCTCGATAAGCCGGGATTTCACATAGAGGTCCCAGGCGCGCTGCGAGCCATTGGGATCGACACCCTTGAGCGTCGACATGTTTGTGGCGAAGGACAATTTCCGGAATTCCTGCGCCTCGTCGACGACGATCTGGTCGACGCCGATCTCGGAGATGGTGAGAAGATCATCCTTGCGCGTGGCAAGACCTTCGAGCCGCTCCTTCAGGCCCTCCTTCAAGCGTTCCAGCCGCTTGCGCGAGACGCGGTCGTCGCTCTCGACCTTGGTGAGCAGGCTCTCGTAGAGCTCAAGCTCGTCCTGGATCATCTGCTGTTCGAAGGCGGATGGCACACCGATGAAGCGGAATGCCGAATGGGTGATGACGATCGCGTCCCAGTTGGCGGTCGCGGCGCGGGAGAGGAAGCGGTGCCGCTTGGCCAAGGAAAAGTTCGTCTCGTCGGCGACGAGGATGCGGGCACTGGGATAAAGCGCGAGAAATTCTCTCGCGGCCTGCGCCAGGCAGTGGCCGGGAACGACCAGCATGGCCTTGGCGATCAGGCCCAGGCGCTTCTGCTCCATGATCGCGGCGGCAATCGTCATCGTCTTGCCGGCGCCGACGGCGTGGGCGAGATAGGTCGAGCCGGCCGAGACGATGCGCCAGATGCCGCGCTTCTGGTGCCCATAAAGCGAAAAGGCGCCAGAGGCGCCCGGAAGCCGCAGATGGTCGCCGTTAAATCTTCGCGGGACGATGTTGTTGAAACGGTCATTGTAGGCACGCGCCAGGCGGTCGGTGCGATCGGGATCGGACCAGACCCAGTTCTGGAAAGCGGTCTTGATCTTCTGCAGCTTCTCTTTTGCCGCTTCCGTGTCGACGACATTGAGAACGCGGCGCTCGATCTGGCCGTCCCGGATGGTGTCGAATATCTGAGGGACGCGGCTGTTCAGCGCATCGGCCAGCAGTTCGCCGGCGTGGCGGCGCTCGGTGCCCCATTCCGATGTTCCGGCGGCAATCCACCCAAGCTGACGGGCCTCGACGGTCCATGAGGCAAGTTCGGGCATGTGATGGATCTTTATCTCGGCACCCATGCTCTCCTTGACGAAGGCAACGACATCGGTGGCCGGAATCCACGGCGCCCCGAGTCGCGCTGTAATGTCGGAGGGGCTGAGATCGGCGGGCTGCACCTCCCTGAGGGCCGCGACATTGCGTTGATAGCCGGGATCGAGCGATGCCGCGGCCTCGGCGGTCTTCAGCTTGTCGCGCACCGCGCCCGACAGATAGGCATCCGCTGTCTGCCAGGACCCGTTGGCCGGATCGCGGAAAATGGCGCTGCCGAGTTCGGCGACGACAGTGTCGGTATCGGAATGCAAAAGCTCGGCGATGTGATCTAGATCGACGCCGCCGCGTTCGTTGAGAACCACGGCGAGCGCGTCCACGGCCGAGCTTATGAGCGGCGGCGACGGCGGCGCGATCACGCGCTCGGTGAAGATCGGGCCGGGCCGCGCGGTGTCGGATTCGAGATCATAGTCCTCGATCGAGGCGACGAGCCAGCAATCGGGGTCATCCACAAACGGCTGCAGGTTCGGACGGCGATGCGTCTCGCGCACCTCACCGGTTTCCTCATCCTCGGTGGTCGAGACGACGGTGGTGTTGATCGGGCCGAAATCCCTGACAAAGCTTGACCAGGCGACGCGCAGGGCGACCTGCGCTTGCCGAAACGGTCGGTCGAGCTCTTGGCACCTCAGCACCGCGCGCACGGCATCGCGGATCGGGACCAGTTTCTGGATGATCCGGACATGCTTTTGCGGGATGCCGTCGCCGGCGCGGCTCTTGCGAATGCTGACCGGGACCGGCTCGCCGTCGACGACTTGCATTAGCCCATGACGGTGGTCGACGACGAAGCTGCCTTCGCGGACATGGCGGTCGGACCGCTCGCCGTCGGCCGGCGCGTCGTCGTCCTCGCCGTCGCGGTCGATCGCCTCCGGCTCGCCATCATAGAGCGATTGCGGCAGCAGCGAGATTGTGGCCGTCAGCGCTTCGTTGAGATCGCCGGCGGGGCGCGGCAGGCAGGTATAGGTCTTATCGGGACCATAGATGCCGCGGCTCAGCGCGTGGGCGCCGAGCACGAAGTCCGGATGACGCGCGAACCAGCGATTGACGCGGATGGCGCCCTCGTCTTCCGTCGCCGGCCGGATTTCCTCGAGATCGAGCCAGGCAAGGTCGCCTTCGGGGTTGCCCGCCTTGCGCTTGCGGAAGAACAGGATGTCGACCACGACGTCTGTTCCGGCATCGGCGCGAAAGCTGCCCTCGGGCAGGCGGAAGGCGGCGATCAGGTCGGCCGATTTGGCGATCTGCTTCCGGCACATGCTGTCGGCCTTGTCCAAGGTGCCGTGGCTGGTCACGAAGGCGGCGAGGCCGCCCGGCTTGAGCAATCCAAGCGCCTTGACGATGAAATAGTCGTGCAGCCGCAGGCCGAGCGATCGGTAGGCAGGGTCGGAGCGCACGGTGCGTGCCGAAAAGGGCGGGTTGCCGATGGCAAGGTCGAACGAAGCAGGGAGTTCGGTGCGGGCGAAGTCTGCGTTGACGATGCGCGCCTGCGGCTGCAGCAGCCGGGCGATGCGCGCCGTGACGGGATCGAGCTCGACTCCGGTGACGTGGCAACGGTCGTGCAGCTCGGGCGGCATCAAGGCCGCAAAGAGTCCCGTGCCAAAGCCGGGATCGAGAACACGGCCGCCGCACCAGCCAAGCCGCAGCAGGCCCGCCCAGATCGCCCGGACGATGAACGCCGGCGTAAAATGCGCATATTGCGTGCAGCGGGCGAGTGAAGCGTAGTCAGCCCCGCCGACCAAGTCTTCCAGTTGGGCTCCGATCTCCTGCCAGCCGTCGCGAAACTCGATCTCGCCGGGGCGGCGAAAGACGCCATTGGCGAGCTCGGTTGCGCCGAAGCCGGTGAACCGGATCAGCCTTTGCTGTTCCTCGCGCGTGGCCGGCCTCTGCGCGGCCTCGATCTCGGCCGAAAGCCTGATCGCCGCGATGTTGTCGCGGGCCCGCTCCTTCCAACCGCGCGCCAGATCACGCTCGCCAATGAGATGAAAGTTCGCACCCAGTTCCCGCCGGGCGCGTGCCGACGCGCGGGCGGCGGTCGCAACCGGCAGAGACGGTGCCGGCGCGGAAGGCGGTCGATCGTGGTCGCAGTTCGGGCCGGCGTCAAATCCGGACGTGAAAGCGGTCACGCCGAGGCCGAGGCCGGATGAGGTGTTGCCGAAGAGGTCGATGGTCAAGGGGTCGTCATGCGCCATTGGAAAGGCTCCTGTGCTCGAAAGGCGCGCGCGAAACTCCCGGCCGAACAGGGTCGGCTAGGCGAAACGCGGCGCCGGTTTTTGGGAAGGTCAGCGGGTGATCAGCGAGAGCGCGATTTCGGCCTCGGTGAGCGCGATGGTGAGATGTGTTGCGCGCCGATGGCGGTCAAAGAGCGGGACAAGCCGCTCGGCCTCGATGAACTCGATGCCGTCATCGGCCCCGAAATGCCGGCGCTTGTAGTCCCACCAGTCGGGATGGCCGTCCGGGTGGCATTGCTCGGAATAGACGACGAGGGGACGCGCTCCCTCGGCGAGCTTGCCGTTGGAGCATAGATAGACACCTTGGTCGCCGACCAGCCAGACGCCGGACTTCTCGCCCTCGCCGGGCCTTGTACCGTAATAGGGGTTGCGAAACCCGCCATTTTGCGCCGCATCGGCAATGCCCTGATCGATCACCTTGCGGACCGCCACAATCGGAAATGTAAACATCGTCCCCACCTCACGCCGCGACGTCGAGGGGCAAGTGCCTGAGATGCACGGGCAGCTTGGCGGCGATCTCCGCGTCGGTCAGATCCTCGAGCAGCTTGAGCACGGTGCGCCCGCGGTCATAGACGAGCAGAGTGCGCTTGCCGCGCAACTCGGGCAGCCAGTCCTCGCCGGCATAACCGCGATAGTCGTCATGCGTGCTCGACCAGATATGCTCGAGGCGCTCCTCATGCGTCATCGCCTTAACCGGCCAGGACTCGCGCTCCACGATCGCGGCCCGCATGCGCTCGGGCGAGCCCTTGTCGGCGAGATCGCAATAGCTGTGGAAATAGCGGACGCGGCCCTCGATGCTCAGCCGGAAAAACACGCTGGTGACGCTGCCGGTGAGGAATTCGCTGAGCGCGAACATCTCCGGGCGCATCCAGAGCGGCGGCAGGATGCCGAGCATGTAGTCGTGTCCGGACTGGTCCAGCTCGAACCATTCGTTCCGGTAAAGAGCCCCGGCATCATCCGCGAAGCGGTTGGGCCGGTGCGCATGGCGATCGAACAAGCGAAATATCTGCCGGCGGTCGGCGATGCCCTGGTAGATCTTGCGGATGGGAGAGGTGGCGTTCATGGGGGGCTCCTTCTTAGCCTCGTCGGGCCGGAGCGCGGCTCATCATCTCGATTGCGCCATCGTCTTCAGCCCTTCCTGACCCCTCCCCCGCGGCCGCCTCCCCGTCCGGGCGGGTCAAGGGCCGGCGTCAGCCGGGCGAAGCTTCACCCTTGACGCGGCCGGCGGGCATGCGGCAGCCGGGTTTTTTGTCCCCCTCCTTCTCCCTTCTTCTGGAGTTTTCGCGCACGCAGGTCCTCGTTCCAATCATCGGCGACGGGACGCAGCCGCTCGAAACCGCACCCCGCCTCCACCGCGACCGCTTCGAGCCGCCCGGCATAGACGTCGCCCTGGGTGTTGTTGTCGGTCGCGGCGACAAGAAGAGCGCCGTTGCGCGCCGCAAGCCCGCGGATCGCCGCCACGGTCGCCGGCGCCCAGCCGCCACCGGTGCTGAGATAAAGGCTGCCGGGCCGCAGCTCCTCGATCGCGGCAAGGCTCATGGCATCGATAGCCGCTTCGGTGACGCAGAAGCGGGTTGCCTCGACAGCGCCAAGACGAAACAGCAGCTTGGCGCCGCCGCTCGCAAACCCCCGCCATTCAGGACCGCGCTCCTCCCAGCCGGTGAGCACGCCGGCCTCATCGGTGTGCGCCGCCCACATGCTGCCGCGCGGACCTTCCCGGAGCCGCTCCTGGCGGATCGCCACGCGGATGACGGTTTCTGTCAGACGGCGTTCCTGGCGCAGGTAGCGCCAGGTCATGGACCCGGGCCACGGCCCGCGGCGGCTTTGCCAACGCTCGGAAATGGAACGGTCCGGAGGATGTTTGTGAGGAACTCTCGTCCAGAGGGGCTCGCTGGGAACGAAGCCGATCAAATCCGCCACATGATCTAGCGCTTCCACGAAGCGGACACCCTCGAGGCGCTCGACCAGGCGGAACACGTCTCCCTTGGCCTCCGACAGTGGATCGAACCAGCCTTTGCCGTCGTGAATGACGATGATGATTTCGGCGCCGCGCCGGAATTTTACGGCGCGTCTAGTGCTCTCCTTCTGATCGACCGCGAAGCCCGCCCGCTCCAGCACCGCAGTACACAGAACGCCACTTCTGAGTTCCTCGACATCGCTCATCTCCATTCTTATCCCGGCGCCCATGAGGTTCCGTCCCTTCCTGTTCGGTTTCCTTTCCCGCGAATCCCGCGGGACCCGACCCCAAGGCCGCGAAGAGCGACGGAGGCAAGGGCGCGGCCGGGCAACTGAGGAATGTTCGGAGCACTGTGATTTTCCCAGCCGCGGCGCAGCCTCCCTTGCCGCCGCTCGCTCGCAAGCGGCACCCAATCGCCGCGCATCGGCCCGCCGATCGGCAGGCCGTTGGATCACGGTCGGTGCAATTTGGGCTTTGTGACGGGGCGGGCCGCCAAGCTCCGGGCCGGCTCAACGAGCCGGCCTGATCTGGAATGGGTCGTATTCGTGAAGGATTTCGAGATCATCGCCAGGCTCGATCTCATCGCTGCGGAGCACACCGATCGCGTTGCCGGATTTGAAGAGGATGACGGGGACCATCAGGGTGCGGGCGAGGTCCAGGGCGTGGTGTTGAGCCAGGGCAAGATCGTGCGACATTTGAGGGCCTTCCACTTTGAGCGAGGCCAATCCCCGCTCGATGGCTCCCGTCAGTGTCGTGGGCCGGTCGCGATCACCGCGCGGGCTTTAGCCAAGCGGCCGCAGCTTGCTAGCGGACCCCTTGAGGGTTGATCGTGGAAGATCCGGAACAGGACCAGGAAAGCCATCGCAGAAGAGCGGGGTTGGGTTGCTCCTATGGATAAGCGCTGGTGCATGCCGATCTTGCGAACTGGATGAACGCCAAGGCTCTGTGCCGCTGGCTGGTTGTTCAGGTTAGCATCCGCCGCCAGCCCGTGCGATCCTCAGAGGTCGCACCACGACATGGCCCGAACCCGCTGAATTAGCGGCGCCTGCTCAGCCACGCTCCCCAATGCAGCGCCTTGGAACCAGAACCGCGCTCGCCGCTGGCGCTACGAATGTAGCTCGCTCGGCTGCCGCTCGTCCAACGCCAGGCGCGATCATGGCGCTGGCGGATCGCAATGGAGAAAGAAGGGACGCAATGCGCGTCGTAAATTTTCAATCGCTGCGCAGGATTTTTGCTTCAAGCGCCGCTGCGACGAAAGCTCGGCGGGCGGCCGGTGGATGGCTCTCACCGCGCAACACGCGCAGACACGCGTCCATCGCTGCCTTGCGCTTTTCCGTTTCACGCGGGAGATCCCGCAGCAAGATCGTGGCCGCGTCATTGACATCGAACACGACGCGCTCCGCGGCGTGGCGGCTTACCTGGACCACGACCGGCCGCTCAAATCTGCTCAACTCACCGTTCCCCTCAAGTCGTGCGGCAAGGTCCGCTCGGCCCAGCTTTATGCCTCACCCGAGGTGACAGAGACAGGCAAACCCGAAAGCCCAACTCGATCCCTCGGCGGCTATCCGATCGCCATAAGCACTGTCATCCCGGCTTTCCGGAATTACCAGCGATGATGGAGATTCTTCCGCCCTTGTCCGCGCTCGGTGAAAATCTGAACGGAATACCCCCAAGCTTGGCTACAATCCAAACCGTCCCTACGCGCGCCGCTTCTTGCAGGCGGCGATCCACTGCATGGCAGAGATTGGATCTTCGAGGATGGCGACCTGCCTGGCGAAATCGATAAAAGCATGGTGCGCGGCGGTCACGGGCTTGTGCCCATCCTCTGCGTCATAGCAAGCCCGAAGAGCGGTCTGGTGGGTCAGATCTCTTTGATCCTCAGGCCAGTCATTGAGGAAATCGATGGCGTCCGCAAGGCTCGCAATCTCTTGGACGATGTAGGTCGCACGCTTCACGAAAATAGGGCTCCCGAAGTCCTCTGCATCCATGCGCTCCTCCCACTTGGCGAACCCCTGCTTTGCACGAGCATTCCGCTCGGCAACCATCGCAATGTGCTGTCCGGACCGAGACGGTTCAAGGGGCTGGATCGAAGATTTCTCCTTGGCGCAGGTGCCTAGGGAAGGTTGCGGGATCAGGGCATCAAGATGCGCAGCGCAGGTTGATTTTCGAGGCCGTCAAAGACGGCGAAACGAAACTCATTCTGCTCGAAAGCAGTTTCATGAACCGCAAAACCCCTCGGCGGGTCCGACCGATTTTTTGCCGGAAGCTGTCGGCATCAGGGTAGAACCATCGTGTGCCTCGGCCCGCAATTTGGGACCCAGTGCTACGGGAGCCCTGACTTTGATTGCATTCTATGGCTGCCTTCATTAATAAAACCGATCCGCCGCCGTTTATCAAAGCAGGAGCATTGCGTGACAGAAGAAGCCGAAAACAATACTGACGCCCTTATCGAGCTTACCGCCGAAGTAGTGTCGGCCTATGTGTCGAACAATCCGCTCCCGGTAGGTGAGCTTCCGGCTCTAATCGGCCAGGTGCATACGGCGTTGAAGGGCACGATGGGCGGCCTGGTTGCGAAGCCTGAGGACCTCAAGCCTGCCGTTCCCATCAGGAAGTCGGTCACGCCCGACTACATCATCAGCCTGGAGGATGGAAAGAAGTTCAAGTCGCTGAAGCGGCATCTGGCGACCCACTATGGTCTGACGCCCGAAGAATACCGGGCGAAATGGGGACTATCGGCAGACTATCCGATGGTTGCCCCGAACTATGCCGCCGCGCGCTCAGCTTTGGCGAAGACCATGGGCCTCGGCAGAAAACCCAATGAGGCCCAACAGGCCGCACCGGCAAAGAGGAGCCGCAACAAGGCGGCCTCCTGACATCGTTCGCTCGTTCTTCGGCCATGTGCCTTTTGAAAGGCGGAGATCCCGCCTTTCGCCAATCGTTCTGGCCTGAATGGTGCCAAGGACGATTAGCGTACTTTGCTGAGATTGCCGGCCGAGGACTTGCCGGTGCGGCGGTCCTGCTCGATTTCGTAACTGATCTTCTGACCATCGGCGAGCGATGACAGACCTGCACGCTCGACAGCAGAAATGTGGACGAAAACGTCCGGGCCGCCCGCATCGGGCTGGATGAAGCCGAAGCCCTTGGAGCTGTTGAACCACTTCCGGTTCCGATCGCCATCTATGGTGTTTCCTCTTTAGCATTGCAGTGTCGCCTGGCCCTAAGCCAAACCGTCTCGGATGATAAGCGCGGATAGACGCAGCTAATGAGGTCGCTCCGGCGAATTGAGTGGCGCCTGCGCGCTGATCGCGCCAACCGGGCGTTCGTTAATTCCCGTAGGACGATCGATTGGCGCTTTGGCTATGGGACAGGTATCTCCAGCAGAACGGTTTCATATTGGCTTTGAAGCAGCCTTCGAAAATTACTTCGGCTCGGCACCTACAATGCCCTCATCCTGCCAATCTCCATATGCAAGTGCACCAAAGGAGAGATCTCCAATTTAACTTCTACACGAAAAGAGAGGCTCGGCCCAATGAGCAGGGTGGCGCGCGCGGACGCGGCTTCGGTTTCGTCGGCGACGTTCGCTCCGCTGGAGAATCCCACCTTTCGTGTTATCTGGCTTGCCGCACAGGTGTCGAGCCTGGGCTGGCTGTTCCAGACCGTTGCGGTCAGCTGGCTGATGGCAACCATTTCGACCTCGGACGTGATGGTCGCTCTGGTGCAGACCTTCACGACGCTGCCCGTATTCATTCTGTCGATCTTCGCCGGGCCATCGCCGACAATTTCAGCCGCCGCCATGTCATGGCGATCGGCTGGTGCGTGATAGCCTTGTCATCGATCATGCTGACTGCTCTTGTAGCGATGGGATATTACAATCTCTGGATGATCCTCGCCCTGAGCTGTCTGGCCGGTTGCGGCGCTGCCTTTAGTCGAGTCCGCCGCCTGCTCGGCCGTTAATTTCACATAATTTCACATTTTTTAACACAGACGAAAGTCGGCCCAGAGCTGACGGCCGAAACGCGCTTAGGCAGCGGGATGCGCCCGTAATGGAGGCCAGGCTTCCGTCTCGATTCCAAATCTTTTGCTCTTCGGCTGTCCGCTCATCCGTCTTGACCAGGACGAACCTACAGCCTATCTCACCGCCACGTTGGCACTCTCCACTGGCGAGTGCTAACCGGGCTCCGGCAACGGAGAACCTTTCAACCTCCGCACCAGGGATATCCAAAATGGCAAAGTCGAATTTCCGGCCGCTGCATGACCGCGTGGTCGTTCGTCGGGTCGAATCCGAATCCAAGACCGCGGGCGGGATCATCATCCCCGATACGGCTAAGGAAAAGCCGCAGGAAGGCGAGATCATCGCCGTCGGTTCCGGCGCCCGCGACGAAGCCGGCAAGCTCGTCCCGCTCGACGTCAAGGCCGGCGACCGCATCCTGTTCGGCAAGTGGTCGGGCACTGAAGTCAAGCTCAATGGCGAAGACCTTCTGATCATGAAGGAATCCGACATCATGGGCATCATCGGCTGAATTTCGGCCTGTCCATCAACTGAGTTTTCGGGCTCTTCCCGAGCCCCTGTCAGGAGCTAACCATGGCTGCAAAAGACGTAAAATTCTCCCGCGACGCCCGTGAGCGCATGCTGCGCGGTGTCAACATCCTCGCCGACGCGGTGAAGGTCACCCTCGGTCCCAAGGGCCGCAATGTCGTCATCGACAAGTCGTTCGGCGCCCCGCGCATCACCAAGGACGGCGTCACCGTCGCCAAGGAGATCGAGCTTGAGGACAAGTTCGAGAACATGGGCGCGCAGATGTTGCGCGAGGTCGCTTCGAAGACCAACGACATCGCCGGCGACGGCACCACGACCGCGACCGTTCTGGCGCAGTCGATCGTCCAGGAAGGCAACAAGGCGGTTGCCGCCGGCATGAACCCGATGGACCTGAAGCGCGGCATCGACCTCGCCGTCACCGAGGTCGTCGCGACGCTGATCAAGAACGCCAAGAAGATCAAGACCTCCGAGGAGGTTGCCCAGGTCGGCACCATCGCCGGCAATGGCGACGAATCGGTCGGCAAGATGATCGCGGAAGCGATGCAGAAGGTCGGCAACGAAGGCGTCATCACCGTCGAGGAAGCCAAGACCGCCGAGACCGAGCTGGAAGTCGTCGAAGGCATGCAGTTCGACCGCGGCTATCTCTCGCCCTACTTCGTCACCAAAGCCGACAAGATGGTCGCCGATCTGGAAGACGCCTACATCCTGCTGCACGAGAAGAAGCTCTCCAACCTGCAGGCCATGCTGCCGGTCCTGGAAGCCGTCGTGCAGACCTCGAAGCCACTGCTCATCATCTCGGAAGACGTCGAAGGCGAGGCTCTGGCTACGCTGGTCGTCAACAAGCTGCGCGGTGGCCTGAAGATCGCCGCGGTCAAGGCTCCGGGCTTCGGTGACCGCCGCAAGGCCATGCTGGAAGACATCGCCATTCTCACCGGTGGCCAGGTCATCTCGGAAGACCTCGGCATCAAGCTCGAGAGTGTCGGCCTCAATATGCTCGGCCGCGCCAAGAAGGTGTCGATCTCCAAGGAGAACACCACCATCGTCGACGGCGCCGGCAAGAAAGAAGAGATCCAGGGCCGCGTTGCCCAGATCAAGCAGCAGATCGAGGAGACCACCTCGGACTACGACAAGGAGAAGCTGCAGGAGCGTCTGGCCAAGCTCGCGGGCGGCGTCGCGGTGATCCGCGTCGGCGGCGCGACCGAGGTCGAGGTCAAGGAAAAGAAGGACCGCGTTGACGACGCTCTGAACGCGACCCGCGCGGCCGTGGAAGAAGGCATCGTTCCCGGCGGCGGCGTCGCGCTGCTGCGTGCTTCGCTGGCCATCACTGTCAGCGGCGCCAACTCCGACCAGACCGCCGGCATCGCCATCGTTCGTCGCGCGCTGCAGTCTCCGGCTCGCCAGATCGCGGCCAATGCCGGTGCGGAAGCCTCGATCGTTGCCGGCAAGATCCTCGAGAACACGGGCCCGACCTTCGGCTTCAATGCCCAGACCGGCGAATATGGCGACATGATCGCCATGGGCATCGTCGACCCGGTCAAGGTCGTGCGCACGGCTCTGCAGGACGCGGCCTCGGTCGCCGGCCTGCTGGTCACCACCGAAGCCATGATCGCCGAGGCTCCGAAGAAGGAGTCGGCTGGCGGCGGCATGCCTGGCGGCATGGGCGGCGGCGGCATGGGTGGCATGGGCGGTATGGATTTCTAAGGTCCACGCATCTCAACAATCTCGAGGGGCGGCAGCGATGCCGCCCTTTTCTTTGGGGCGAACCTTGGTCCGAAAAAACGACGGCGCGAACCGACGAGCAGGCTTGCTTCGCCTTCGAGGAGATCGAGACCGGCATCTCTGCGATCCACAGCGAACTCGCCTACGTCCCGCAGCGCTGACATGATCGTGGAGAAGGCCTCCTGTGTGCCGGACCTCGGGACGGCTCGTCGAGTTGCCAGCCTTCAAAGGGTGAGAGCTCAGCATGGCTGCAGGGGGCTACCGGATCATGACGATGCTGCCCGGCTGATCCGACCGGGGAGAGCCAAAGGTCCTCAGGGCGCATAGTGTAGATTTTCTGTGCCAGCGTGCTTTGGCAGCAAAGCCTGCGGTTCTTTTGGTTAACCGACTACAAGGCGGAGGGCGAACGGGCATAATTGGGATCAGGTTGGGTCGGCGATGTCCTACGGGAGCATCGCGTTTTCACTATCTTCGAATTTCCAAAACCCTTGGCTTCCCAACTGGGCTGTCCAAATTTGCGGTTGAAATTTACTTTTTCAGAATTGTTCGGTGTTAGGGGACCGACCAATACGCAGCTGACTACTCTACCGCGGGGGAGTGAAGGAGTGATGCAGCGTCTGTCTGCCGCAAGGCTCGGCGACCTTCTGGCGGGAGACCTGCGTGTTTTTGGCGGGCCCTCAACGATCGAACCGCTTGCCGGCCGCATCAGGGCGGAGCAGGTCAGTATCGTGCTTCGCAGCACGCTTCTTGGCATGGTTGCGAACATACTCAATGCGGCCACTTTTGTTATCGCGGTTTGGGGCTCGCCCGACCAGACGAAAGCCATCCTCTGGGCGAGTGTGATCATCGCCGCCGCTGGGTTCGTAGGCCTAAGAGCGAGATCATCGTTTCAGTCAGTCAAACCAAGGTCAGTGTCTCGCCGGACAACGCAAAACCTGGTGCGAAACGCCTTCCTGTTCGGCACTTGGTGGGGTGCACTTCCCGTTCTGTTCTTCGGAGGAGCAACGAGTGCCGCCCAGGTTGTCATTACCTGCCTGAGCGCTGGCATGATCGCAGGCGGTGCCGCTTCTTTTTCCACGATTCCTATTGCGGCCGTCGCGTATACGCTGCCGATCTTCGTCGGTTCAGCGGTTGCGATTGTGTGGCTGGATGGAGCCGTCAATGTGCCCGTCGCAATCCTGATGGTGAGCTACGCCATCACGCTGTTTCGTGCCGTGCTTGCTCACGCGTCCGAATTTACCCGACGCTTCATTCTGCAAGCGGAAAGCGAAAATGCCATTCGCAGGGATGTTCTAACGAGTTTGCCAAACCGGTTCAGCTTCAACGAGCGGCTGGAAAACGCGTTGGTGGACGCAAAGCAGTTTGACCAGCACTTTGCGTTACTCTTGTTCGATCTTAACAATTTCGACGAGGTGAACGATCGCTTTGGCCGCGCAATAGGGGATGCCCTTTTGGTCGAAGTGGCTGCGAGACTTCGGAAATCGACGCGGGAGAGCGATGGCATCGCGAGATTGGAGGGCGACGAATTTGCTATAATCGTCACGTGCGATATTAGGCCAGATCAAATCAGGTCCTTAGCCCAACAGATCATAGATGGCATGCGCACCCCTTTCATGATTGAAGCACGCGAAATATATTGTAGGGCCTCTATCGGTATCGCTTTGGCGCCCACTGATGGTTTGGATGCCAATCAACTCCTGCGCTGCGTCGACACCGCGCTACACAGGGCTAAGACGCTGGGGACGGGTTCCATCCAGTTTTTCAGCGCAAACGACGATGAAGCTGCCACAAGGCGCCATGCCCTTGAACGCGATCTGGCATCTGCGCTCGCCAGCGACCAGCTTTGGCTTGCATTTCAACCCTTTCTCGATCTCGGGAGCGATCGCATCCGAGGTTTTGAAGCGCTTCTGCGATGGCAGCATCCGACCCTTGGCGCGATCGCTCCCTCGGAGTTCATACCTATCGCTGAAGAAACGGGTTTGATTCACTCCATCGGACACTGGGCTGTCAAAACGGCTTGTTCGGCGGCTGCGCGCTGGCCGCGCGACTTGCGGGTCTCCGTCAACTTGTCGGCAGTGCAGCTTAAAAACAAGGCCTTGCTAGATGGAATTTTAGAGACCTTGGCTGAAGCCGGTTTGGAGCCCCGGAGACTGGAGGTCGAGATTACAGAAAATGTTCTGATTTCGAATTTTGAAGAAACAATTTCGTTATTACAATCGTTAAGTTCGTTATCCGTAACAGTTGCTCTTGACGATTTTGGTACCGGCTATTCATCACTCACTTATCTTCGTAAATTGCCTCTTTCGCGGCTCAAGATCGACCGATCTTTTGTCCAGGATTTGCTCACCGATGCGGACTGCGCCGCGATTGTGAGATCATTGATTGAGTTGGCGCATGAGCTTCGAATTGAGGTAACGGCCGAAGGCGTCGAAACTTCTGACCAGCTCGACTATCTGCGCCGCGTCGGATGTGATGAAGCTCAGGGCTATTTAATCGGGAAACCTGTCCGGATTGACGACATTCCTGGCATTGCTGCGAGGCCGTTTGGTCAGAAGCAGGTAATCGAATAGCAAGACCGGCACCTTGGCGCGATGGTCTGGTTGTCTCGAATCTCGACGAGTACGGCCGCCTTGCTCAGGGAGGCTGAAGGTCGCAATCCTTGTGCAAGCACTAGCAGTAGCCCTGTGACGAAGCGTCAGATCGAGGTGATCACGTCGGTCGAGCGGCGCCGGCGCTGGTTTCGGGAGGAGAAGGAGCGGCTGTTCGCGGCGACGTTTGAGGCTGTGGCCAGGCACGGGGTACGTCGAGACGGCATTGCGTCGAGATTTCACGATCACAGCGGGAACCGCGCTCGGCTCGGGAAGAAGACGAACTGGGCCTATTGCCGCATAATCGCCTTGGGGGCGCAGAGATGACCGGCTTAAGCAGATTTGAGAAGCGGGTCGTGTTCGGGTTAGCCGCCATAGCTCAGAGCGCATCGTGTTCAATGTTAGTGATGCTGCCGCTATCCTGCTGCATGATCTTCATCGACAGACCGAGAAAACGGAAAGGCAGCGACACGCCTGTCTGCAGGGTATTGCGTAGTGAGGCCCATCCACCACCTGCTCGAAAAGCTTTCGATGCAGCCGCGCTTGAAGCAAGATCTGCGCAGCGATTAACCCTTGCGCTGGATCTCGATCTCTGCCGGCGATTCGTCGACCGCAAGCGCCAGCTCGAAGCGGATTTTCCGCTTAAGCGCTTTATTCAAGTTTTGGCCGTAGATTTCTCCCCAGACGGGTGATCATCCTGCCTGGGGGAAGAGCATGTTGAAAGTCTACACTTGCATTGCGACGCAGCATGATCTGCGTCTGGTTGCGCTGGCGGCCTTCATCTGCGCCCTGGCCTCTTTCACAGCTGTGAACCTCCTCCACCATGTCGGGCGCAGTGAAAGCGAAATGCGACGGGTCTGGCTAGCTGTCGCCGCGATCGCCACCGGCTTCGGCATCTGGGCGACGCATTTCATAGCCATGTTGGCATTCCAGCCCGCTGTGTCGAGCGGCTATAACATCGCCTTGACGATCGTGTCGTTGCTGGCCGCGATCGCGTTGACCGGCACCGGTCTCGCGATCGGCATCTCGCCGCGCATTCCACATGGGCGCTGGATCGGCGGTGCGGTCGTCGGGGGCGGCATCGCGGTGATGCACTACACTGGCATGGCCGCATTCGAGATCGAGGGCCGCGTCGTCTGGGATGTGCCGCTCGTCGCCGCCTCAATCATTCTTGGTGGGCTGTTCGGCGCAACCGCATTGCCGGTTGCCCTTCACTCGAACACGGTCAAGTGGAAGGCGCTGGGCGCGGTCGTGCTGACGGTAGCGATTTGCAGCCACCATTTCACGGCGATGGCCGCCGCCGCAATCATGCCAGACCCGCGCATTGTCATTTCCGCGACGGCGTTGCCGGCGGACTGGATGGCAACTGGCGTAGCCCTCGCTTCAATCGTCATCATCCTTTTGGCCATCATCGGCCTCGCCCTCGATGTGCGTGATCTGCGTCGCGCCGGCGAGGCAGCGCGTATGCAGGAGCTGGCCGACGCGGCCGTGGAGGGGCTGATCGTGTGCAACGAAACCGATATTGTGGCAGCCAATCGCAGTTTCGTCGCGCTTGCCTGCGTGGACGGCACTCAGCCAGCCGGCCGCGCGCTCGCGTCCTTCTTTCCCACGGTTTCGCAAGGCGAGCTCACGGGCACAGCGCAAACGCCGCTGGAGGTGGGACTATGCGCGACGGACGGCAGCACGGTCCCGGTTGAACTGATCCGGCACAGCATGCTCTATGCCGGCAAGCAACACCATGTTCTTGCCGTGCGCGATATCCGCGGGCGCAAGCGGGCGGAGGAGGAGATCCAGTTCCTTGCCCACCACGATCCCTTGACCAAGCTTCCAAACCGCACGAGCTTCAACGAAAAGCTCGAGGCCGAGTTTACCACGCATCGCAGCGCTGAGCGGTGCCTTGCCGTCCTCTTCCTCGATCTCGACCGCTTCAAGGAGATCAACGACCTCTTCGGCCATCTCGTTGGAGACGCCGTGCTGCAGTGTGTGGCCGAGAAGATCAGTGGCGTCCTTAAGCCAGGGCAGATGGTTGCGCGCTTGGGCGGCGACGAGTTCGCTGTGATCGTTCCCGGTCTGCCGAGCGCCGCCTATGCAACGCGCACCGCTGAAGCCATCTTGGACGCATGCAATGACACGGGGGCCAACCTGCCCGCCGGCGTCACCATCGGCACCAGCATCGGCATTGCTGTGTTCCCGAACGATGCACCCGATCGGAAGACGCTTCTGAGCCATGCCGATGCCGCGCTCTATGAGGCCAAAATGCAGGGGCGGGGCGTCTATTGCGTTTTCGAGCCGTCCATGGGTGAGCATCTGCGCGATCGTCGCCAGTTCGAGCACGACGTCCGTCATGCGATTTCGCGCAAGCAACTGCGCCTCGTCTATCAACCGCAGGCGGAACTCCTGTCCAACAAAATATTCGGTTTCGAAGCGCTGCTCCGGTGGGATCATCCGGAACGGGGCGCCGTTCCGCCGGCGGTGTTCATCCCGATCGCGGAGGAGTGTGGCGCGATTCTGAAGATCGGTGAATGGGTGCTGCGGACCGCCTGCGCCGAAGCGGCAAGCTGGCAACAACCGCTAGCAATCAGCGTCAACGTTTCGGCCATGCAACTTCATGGCGGGAATTTGCCCGAGCTGGTCGGGGCAGTGCTGAAAGAGACCGGTCTCGATCCGTCCCGCCTCGAGCTGGAAATTACGGAAACTTGCCTGATCAAGGACATGGGGCGCGCGCTCGCCGCGCTGCGCCGGCTCAAAGGCCTTGGGGTCCAAATCGCAATGGATGATTTCGGCACCGGATACTCGTCGCTGTCGAACCTGCGGGCCTTCCCTTTCGATAAGATCAAAGTCGACCAGTCTCTTGTGCGGGCGGTGGATAGCAGCGATGAGGCGGCTGCCGTCATGCGTGCGGTCTTTGGGCTCGCTCGGGGCCTCAAGCTCCCGGTCCTGGCTGAGGGCGTCGAAACGGACGCGGAGCTGACCTTCCTGCGGCAAGAGGCCTGTGATGCGATCCAGGGTTACTTACTTGGCCGACCCTGCCCGATTTCCGACTTCGCTCAGCATACGAGCCGCAAAGGCGGGACGCCCGCTTCCCGACGGCTGGGCAACCAAGAACTGCGCCTGGTCAAGAACAGCGCGGCGTAGTGCAGAAGCGGGGTCACACGTTCGTACTCGCGCGTTCGGGGATGGGTGCATTGTTCCTCAGGTCAGGCGCGAGCGGAGGTCGCTATCGGGTTCGACCGTGGTCATGTCCGAAATATGCGACAAGTTTCGGATACCTGGCCTGGAAGCCTCTCGTTCAACTCGTCCTGCGCACCCGATGCGGCCGTTCGCGACAGGCGCTGGCACGCTCCGAAACACAAATCCCCATAGGCGCTCGTTTACGGCTCGCGGGCTCCTGCATGAGTTCTCGCGCCACCGCAAGCGCACCGGAACGTGCTCACAGCGCCTTCCGGTGACTGCAGCCGTGCATTCCGCCAAGAAGGCCAGCTGTATCGGTCGCGCGCCCGAGACAACGTAACACCTAGCGATGTCAACGGAAGGAAGCGCCAATAGTCCAAGACTTTCTTTTGGAAGCTCCCGATCTCCGCGTGCCGTAACAGGTAGAAGGCCCTGCGCCTGCGGGCAGCCTTCATTGGCGACCCCGATTTGGGCAACGCCGGGCGCAGCCAGCACTCGCGCAAATTTCATGTGGGCTTCATAAATCCGTTGCGACGGTTTCGTACCTTCAGGAGACGGCTTTGCTCTGAGGCCGTCCTGGAAAAGGATGGAAAAATGTCCAAGCTCCCTGGCAAGACCGAAACGATCGAAAACGTCGAATCCCCCGCCTTCGACCCGTCCGCGGCTACCGAGCAAGTTCGCGCTGTTGTCGACCAGGGCCTTGAGCAGTCGAAGCAGGCACTTTCCAAATTGAGTTCGGACGCCGAAACGACACAAAGGGCTTTTGAGTCGACCTTTGAAACAGCCACGACCACCGGCAACGAGGTGTCCCTGAAAATGATTGCCGCTTTGCGCGCCAATACCGAAGCCGGCTTCACGCACCTTGAAGCGCTGGTTGCCGTGAAGTCGCTGTCCGAGTTCATCGAACTGCAGACCGCTTTCCTTCGCGAACAGGTGGAAAAGTCCGCCGAACAGGCCAAAGGTTTCCAGGTTGTGATGATGAGGGCTAGCGAGGACATGTCCAAGCCGATCAAGGATGCCTTTGAGAAGGCTTTGAAGGAACGCAGGGCCGCCTGATGGTTGCGTTGCAAATTTTTGGCAGGGCGAAAGACCGTCCTGTGCTGGGCGCAATTCCGGCGATTGCCTCAAAGTGGATGTTGAATCACCGACGAAGCCCGTAGCCACATCACAATCGATTCATCGACCGCAGGACGGTCTCTAGTGACCGCGTCATAGAACATGAGCCTGCCCAGCTTGCGCAATGATTTTGCCGCTCAACGAGCTCGTCGAACTCGTCGCTGCGTTCAGGGCGCACGACAGAATTGGCTGCCGCCATGCTGGCGATCAACCCGTCCCAGCCAAGGGAGGTTGCGATCGCGGATGCGAAACTGGTGTTGCTTTCAGGGGCAGACAGAAGCGCCGCGCAGCCGAGCTTGAGATGATCGCGGCCACCCCATCGAGAACGTCAGCCTCTTTCAGGCGGCGCTCCTTTCGGCTGATTTCGGCCTTGCGACTGTTGCTGCCGATCAGCCTAGAAAACATGTCGACCGCAAGATCGGTGATCGCTGCTTGCCTTTCGATGACGAAAGCGGTCAGCGTGGCGTAGTGACGCTCGGATGAAGCATGCTGAGTCAAACGACAAGCAAGAATCTGGGCTCCACCCAGGTGATGTCTTCGAAGGCAGAGTGAGCCGGCTCGGGTCTGGGTCTCGTCTGCAAAACACCTGTGGCCGCATTCGTCGGAGGCAAAAGAGTTTCTCTCAATTTTGCCAGCCGCCACGGTTCAGTCGAGATTACATGCGAGACGGCCGATAACGGAAAGCAAAGGCTCGCAAAAAATGAGTAGAGTGGCTGGATCAGTTGAAGATTTGGCTGCGCCGACGACGTTTGCGCCCCTCATGCAGCCGACCTTTCGTTCGATCTGGCTCGCTACCCAGGTCTCTTCTCTCGGCTGGTTGATGCAGACTGTCGCCATCAGCTGGCTGATGGCGACGATCTCGACTTCCGATCTGATGGTTGCGCTGGTGCAGGCTTCATCGAACCTGCCCGCTTTCATCTTGTCCGTCTTCGCCGGAGCCCTCGCCGATAATTTCAGCCGTCGCCGGGTCATGTTCGCCGGCCGCTGCCTGATGGTGATAGGATCTGCGATGCTGACGGCGGTTGTGGCGCTGGGCTTTGTCAGTCCGTGGATGATCCTCGGCTTCAGCTTCCTGATCGCATGCGGGGGTGCTCTTCACGATCCCGCCTGGCAGGCCTCGGTTGGCGATATCGTCGACCGCCGCGATGTCCCGGCCGCCGTGACCCTGCTCTCCGTCGGCTTCAACACGGTCCGGACCGTGGGCCCGGCGCTCGGCGGCATCGTGGTTGCCTCGTTTGGGCTTTTGGCAGCTTTTACCGTGACCACACTCACCTATCTGGTCCCTTTGGGCACGATATGGCGCTGCAAGTGGAAGGTTCGCTCTTCGCCTCTCCCGCGCGAGTCGATGAGGACGGCGATCTATGACGGGCTGCGCTTCACGGCGATGTCTTCGGAAATCAAGGCGGCGATCGCACGCGGAACCCTGTTTGGCCTGGCAAGCATCGCCATTCTCGCACTGCTGCCGCTGGTAGTCCGCGATCATCTGGGAGGCGGACCGCTCGCCTATGGCACGCTCATGGCAGGCTTCGGGACGGGCGCCGTCTTCGCTGGCATCTCCAACGGCACATTCAGACGGAGCTTGTCGCAAGAACGTCTGATGAAGCTCGCGTGCGTCGCCTGCGCGGCCTGCTCCCTCTCCCTTGCACTGACCTCTTCGATTCCGGTGGCCGCACTTGCGCTCGCCTTGGGCGGCGCCGGCTGGGTCACCGCCTGGTCCGGGGTTGGCGTGAGCGTGCAGCTGGCGAGCCCGCGCTGGGTCGTGGGGCGCACGATTTCGATCTACTATGCATTGATAGATGGCGGCATCGCGGCCGGCAGCTGGGTATGGGGCACGGTCTCCCAAAGCCATTCCCTGACGTGGGCGCTGGAGGGTTCCGCTGGAGCGCTGCTGCTCGTCGCCGCAGCTGGCATTCTGTTTCCTCTACGCGAGCGCCGCGAGTCCGAGCCCGATCCCTTGGAGGAATTCGACGCCCCAGCTGTCGCTCTCAATTTGAAGCCGAGAAGCGGTCCTATCGTGGTCAAGGTCGAATATCGGATAGCCGAGAAAAATGTCGAGGCCTTCCTCGAGCTCATGCGGCAGCGCAGGCATATCCACAGCCGCGTCGGTGCTCGGAACTGGACGCTTCAGCGCAACCTGCAGAAGCCCATGCAATGGACAGAGACATTCCGCACGCCGACCTGGACGGACTACCTTCGCCTCAACCATCGTCTCACGGAAGTAGACAAGGAATTGGACGAGCGTGTCTCCCGGTTGCAGGCGGGAGAGGCAGCGCCTCAAATGACGCTTTCGATTGAGCGGCCGACCAGCCCGCCTCGTAAACGCGCAATCCTCCCACTTCCCCGTCATTGAAGCCTGACCGTCACGTCTAGGCACCAGCGATTGCTAGTGTTGGTACTGCTAATGGTCGTGGCGAACGCGGAACAACCACCGGGATTCGATGGTCAGCGGCGCAGATGTACAACAGGCTGTCTCGCGCGAGTGGGTACGCAATATCCTGTTCCGCGACAGAAGCCAAAGACCAATTTCATCCGGTCACGACCTGGCTTCTACAGCGTGCCGGAAGCGGACACCATGAGGGTGCTGGGTTGATGTGGAAAATGCGTGGGGGCGGGTGGACGACGGCGCGCGATGGGCTTAGACGACGTTCGCAATCCCCCAAGTCCGCCGAGAGCACTATGAAGCAGCAGGCGACCCTTTGTCGTCGAGATCAGACAGAAGCGTGGCCTCGTAAAGCGGCCAGAGTCGATCTGGGTCGGCATCGACCTGGCAGCCATCTCGAACGATGTCGCGAAAGCGAACACGAAAGGTGCGGTCGCTGAGGCGACGCGGCAGCCGATTGGTCCTGGCGAAAATCTTTCCCAGCCCGTGTTCACCACCTCTGAAGAAGTATCCCAGGCCAAGGACATGATCATGCCCGACGCATCGCTTCCTGAGCGCGCAACGGTTGAGCAAGCGCCGGTTCCGGATGCATCGCACACACCGACTGGACGAACTCGCCGCAAGAAGCGGTGGCAGAAAGATGTGCCTTTGCCGCGAAGTGAACGATGGAAGCGGCGCCTGCCGTGGGCGCTGCGCCAGAGCCGGGCTGAGCGGTAGATCGACTGTTCAACGGGCCAGAAGGAGAATAAAAGCGCGTGGCTGCGGCCCACTCACGGCGTACCGCTCGCTCAAGACGATCCGTAAGCGCCATGATGATAGATCAGAGCCAGACCCGGCTCTCCGCTGACCACATCCCGGACGCTGCCGAGGACGAGCGCGTGGCTGTCGCGCACAATCGTGCCCTCGACGTGCAATCGACCGCGGCGAGCGAGTCTTCAAGTGCCAGTGCGCCGGTCGCCAGAGCAGACCAACTGGCTCCTTCGTAACGAGCCGAACCCTTCAGGCCACCGCGTCCGGCGAACCGCTCGGCGATCGCCATCTGGTCGGCTCGAAGCACGTTGACGCAGAAATGCCGATGCTGGTTGATGGCTGCCCACGTTGACGAGTTCAGGTTGATGCTGACCACCATCACCTCGGGTTCGACAGACAAGGGATGGGCGGTGGTCGTGTCCGCTTTGTTGACTGTCTCGCCGCGCTGTTTCGTCTCCTCGCGTTAGCGGAAGTTAAATTTCGAGCGTTTCAGCTTGCCGCAAATTAGGGTCTCGATGGCATGTTTGCATGACTTTTGGGGCGGGCAGGAAGACTGATGCGCGGACGGGGATGGATCAAGGCCTTGCGTCAGGATGAGGCGCGGCAGATGCGTGTGCGCATCGCGGAACTGGAGCGCAACCTCATGGCGACCACGCCACAGGGGCGCCATCGACGTTTTGAAGCCGGGAATGAACTTCGCATTGCGAAATTCCGCCTCGAGCGGCTCGAGGAATGCATCGCCGGAATAGCGGAAAAATGTGGGGCTTAGCGGATCTCGCCGCTCTCGAAATTGCCGCGGTCCGACCGAACTGTGCCCCCGATGCTATGATCACAAAGCTGGTGGTTTGACGCCGGTCGAGAGCATCTCTTCAAGCAGCGCTGGGCGGCAGACGCGCAGGCGGCAGGATGAGTCTGCCTGGAGACAAACGCAAGGGGTTGGTTGGTGCGGACGAGGGGCAAACGCCTTCCGGAAAAGGGCTTTCCCTCCCACGCGTATCTTCCACAGGTAGGCAGCTGCACCCCGTGCGCCATCCTGCAGGACACAGCTACCATAGCGAGGCAATCCCGGTTGAAGAGGCGTCGTTTGACTCGGAGATGTTGCTCTGGGGCATCGACCTCTTCATCATGGCTATTACTCGGAAGCCCTGAGTCTTGGGAGATCTGTGGCGCTCAAGCCATCGGCTTTCGGAAAGACCGGCGACGCTTCGTCTCAACGACTATTCCAGCCGTATTTTTCGCGTTGAACACGGCCGTTTGCTTCGGCTTCGGTTGGGGCGGGGCATCAGGCACCCTTGGCTCCGGCGTCTTCTTGGTCTCTTCCTTGTTCTTGCGGGCGCACAGCAAAGCCTTGGCGCTCGCCGCCTCCGCATCCGATACCTCGCCGGCCGGCTCGCCATCAAGATCGACCCGCACAGCGCCAGCATTCAGTCTCGCCAAGTACCTGGGCATGCTGGTATAGGCGCGCAGGGCTCTCCTCAATTCATCATCTGACAGTTCGCCGTCCAGCACGCGAATGTCATGATGGATGCCGATCCTAAGCGGCATGGGCGCTTTCGGATTGAACGCCGCAGGCCACTTTGCCGATAGATGCCGGAAAAGCTGTGCGGGCGATTTCCCTCGGTTGGGGGTCGTCATGATCAAGCCTCGCCCGATTTGTTTTGTTCCCAGTTCGGACGCTCCGTAGCACCCATATATGCAATGATTGTGGACGCCTGAAATAGTCGCCGGGCAGGGGCAAAGCAGCGCATCCTAGCTTCTAGATGAATACCGTTGCCCTCCCAATCTCCTCGCGACTTCTGAGGAACGGAAACGATCAATCGGACGACCAACCTTCCGAACGCGCAAGAACTGTCGGCTATGCCGTTGGGCAAAGGACGGCTGCCCCGAGTTAATCGGCGGCAACTTGGCATGGGAAGACAAAACAACTCCAATCTAGAAGCCAGCCGCGAAACGCTAGGCTAACGCCTAAGGTCTGGAGCTCGCCTTCTGCTCAACGCCATCACAAGGACGGCATTGAGCAGCGTAACGAATATTCCATCCTGATGATGCCAAGCCGTCATGGACGTGTCGATCTGGTACTCGATTAGCGTATGAACGAAAAAAGCTTGCAGTTTTTTCGACACGCCGCCGCTCGAAAAGTTCCATGTTTGCCTTTGACAACGGCTGCCTTGGTCATGGGAGCTTCCCGTACGGCGGCGGCTATTGCAACCGATCGCTCTGAAGCTGCCCGCAGCCGCTCGTCGCTAGCCACCGCGCCCGCGCCAGGTGGGATGTCCAAGCCAGACGTGCCCGTTCCGGCTGGCGCTCTGCGTCAATGTTCAAGATGGCTCGTGCCACCTTGCGCCAGTCGAGGCCCATCGCCTCCGACATCAGCAGGACGTCGTAAGTCTGAAAGTGCGCCACGTCGTAAGGTGTGACCTCGGCCAACTCGGGTGTTTCATTATCGATCCAGGCCTCCTCCTCCTTTGGGGGCGCGTCGATGTAGCGGCCAATCGAGGCCAGGTGCGCCGCAATCTGGTAACGCAGGTGATCGCGGCTCCCGTAGCGCGCATCGATTTCGCCGAGCTTCTTGTACAATCCCCTACGCTTGCCGCGCGGAACATCGGTATCGCCCAGGGAGTAACAACTCGGACCGACGGCGCAGATATCGCAGCCCGTTGCGACCACGTCCTGCACGAATGCGGGAATGTCCTTTTCTTGCATGCGCTTCATTTCAACAGGCCTCTTCTGATTTCACATTTCCTTATCACAGATCACCCAATTTGCAACCCTGCCGTGCAATCTTGGGCGTCACTGCGGCACGCGAGCACCTTCCCTCACAGCTCAGCCCAGTGAATCCGCCGCGCGCGCCTCACCCGGAGCCCGGAAGAATTAAGTCTTCCCTGTGCAGGAAGAACCGACGCGCGAAGAACTCAAGATTTGGGTATTGCTCCCTTCCTGCGCAGCGCTCTGCCGATAGCGCAGCCTGTCGGGGCAGAAGGCAAGGAAGGTAGCCCGCAAGTGTCGGAGAAGCTGCGGCTTCCAGATTGGCGCCGCTCACACGGTTGCTGAGGCCGGTTTACACCATCGAACACTATGCCGACCGAGGAAGAGTGGGCGAAGCAGAAGCTCCGCCCGGTGGACACCCCAGCCCTCGCCGACCGCTAACTGAGCTCGGGCGAATGCGAAGACGTGGGGACAAAGCTCTGGGATAGTTGGGAGGATGATGCGCTCGTCGCGAACCCGGAGGCGCCGGTCTGCCAGACTAGTGGTCGTAGGGAATCGGCCCACTTAGTGGCTATTTGTGTTCGCTATTCTGCCATACGCCTAATGAGATTGTCCCACCTGATGACCGTCCCTAACTTGGCTGAGATCGAAGCCAAAAGCTGTCAGTCAACAGGAGTGACCATGAAGAACCTTATGGGTGTCGTTGGGGACGGTGGAGATGGTAGACTGGTCATTGTCTCCAACAGGGTTGCGTTGCCCGACGAGCACGGGTCACTGCCCCCGGGCGGGATGGCCATTGCGCTGAACGCCGCGCTCCAGCAACGAGGCGGCCTTTGGATGGGCTGGTCGGGGAAGGTGAAAACCGAGAAGAACCAGGTGTCACCGACGATGCAGGAGGCCAACGGCATCACCTATGCCCTTGCCGATCTCTCGCAGAAGGATCTGGACGAATATTACTACGGCTTCGCCAACAGGGTTCTTTGGCCGGTCTTCCACTGCCGTGTCGACCTCGCCGAATACAACGATGCGAGAAAGTCAGGATACTACCGCGTCAACCGACTCTTCGCAGAGTCCTTGATGCCGCTCCACCGCGAGGACGACGTCATATGGGTGCAGGATTATCACCTGATCCCTCTAGGAAAAGAACTGCGCGAGCGCGGCTGCCGCAACCGGATCGGCTTTTTCCTGCACATACCATGGCCGCCGGCGGACATCCTCGCCACCGTGCCGCTCTGCGAAGAATTACTGGAAGCGCTTTCGTTCTATGACCTTGTCGGCTTCCAAACCGACGACGATCTTGACAACTTCGCCGAATGTCTACGCCGCCGAAACTTAGGGCTGCTCATGAAAGACCGTAGCTGCCTAGTCAAAGGGCGGGAGTTCCGCTGCGGGGTTTTTCCAATCGGTATCGACACGGCCAAGTTCGAAAGCCTCGCAGAGCTAGCGACGCGCGACGGGGATCTGCAGGAAATTTACAAGACGACTGCTGGCTGTGACGTCGCCATTGGTGTCGACCGATTGGATTATTCCAAGGGCATCGATCAGCGCATCATGGCGTTTCGCCATTTCCTTGATCGTAACAGCCATCGCGTCCGCAAGACGCTACTGCTGCAGATTACCCCGAAATCCCGCGGGGAAATACCGGCCTATCTGGCGCTGCAAAAGCGCATCGCCGAACTGGTGGGAAGTGTCAATGGGGAACTTGGAACCATCGATTGGGTACCAGTACACTACACCAATCGTTCCCATGGCCCGCTGCAACTGGCCGGCCTCTATCGACTGGCACGCGTTGGCCTGGTGACGCCGCTCCGCGACGGCATGAATCTGGTGGCGAAGGAATACGTGGCTGCGCAAGACCCAAGCAATCCGGGCGTCCTCGTGCTCTCGCAATTTGCCGGCGCCGCTGGCGAATTGGAGGGAGCGGTGCTTGTAAATCCCTATGACCCAGAGGCTGTGGCGGCCTCCACGGAAAAGGCATTTCGCATGTCGCCAGACGAACGGAAAGACCGTTGGAACGCAATGAAGCACAGTCTCATCGGGCATGATGTCTATCGATGGTGCGACGGCTTTCTTGCTAAGCTGGAGGCGGCGGACTTGCCAGCATGAGGCTGATCGCGACCAAGTGAATCAGGGCAGCATTCCGGCCTCGCCGAGGCGTGGTTAATGTGCTGTGGTGGATGGCGATGACCGCAGACCAACTACCCAGTTAGGTTGTACCCGATTATGCTGGCACGGGAGCGAAGAACTCGCGGCTGCGGTCACACATCAAACTAGTTGAGCCGATCCGCGCAAGAGGGCTCTCGTCCCCGGGTCCGTCGGCGTCGAGTATTCGACTGTCTCGCTTCGCTGATCGAGACCCATGTATTGAAGATGTCGACCACCCGGTTGGTGGACATTGCTGATGTGCTAAGCAGCATCGACTACACCGCACGCCAGATCTCAAGACGTAGCGTGAGCACATTCCACATTAAAACAAGAGGAAAAAGACATGGGTGAGCTCTCTTGCGGTTGGCAGATTTCTTCAAACACGCGTGAGCGGCCCCGACTGATTGTCGAGGGAGCTCGCGCCCCACGGCAACAGCAAATGCTGGCATCCATTGACCTGAATTTACTGTTGTCTCTCGAGGCGCTGCTGGAGCACCGCAACGTCACGCATGCGGCTCGGCACGTGCGCCTGAGCCAACCGTCGATGAGCCGAGCGTTGACAAGGCTGCGTGGCATTTTCAATGACGATCTTTTGGTTCGCGGCTCGAGCGGCATGGTCCCGACGCCGCAGGCCGAACGGTTGGCCCGAATGCTGCCGCCGGTGTTGGATGCGCTTCGCGGGATGGTGAACCGCCAGGGGGAATGGCGATCAAAGACGATAATGGCGATACCCGACCATCAAGCCCTGATCTTGCTGCCGCCTCTCCTACCCCTGCTGCGCGAGCACGCGCCCAATCTCGACATCGTCACCGGCTCGTTTCTAACCGGCGCGCTCCGGCGCCTTGAGCAAGGCGAGATCGATCTGGCCGTTGGGCAGACCGGTGGCACGCCACCGGGCTTCTTTCGGCGCAGGCTCTATACTGACCGCTTCGCCTGCCTGCTACGTTGCGACCATCCAGCCTTGGCGCAGGAATGGACGATCGAGGCCTTCGCTGCCCTGCGCCACGCTGCTATTGACTCGGATTCTAAGGGCGGCTTCGGACGGGTGCATGACGATCTGGCAAATTTACACCTCCAAGATCGCGATCCGGTGCTGGTTTCCAACCTCCTGACGGCCGCTGTAGCCATCGCGGCGACCGATCTGGTGCTGATTGTACCACACCGCGTCGCTACACGGATCGCCGCCTTGCTCCCCCTAGCGATTGTCGATCCGCCGGTGGAACTGTCGCCTTACGAGGTTGGGCTGATTTGGCACGAGCGTTGCCATCGCGACCCAGAACATCACTGGCTGCGCCGCAAGATTGCCGCCGCAGCGGCGGCGGGAACAGAGATGGCGCGTCCATCGACAATGAGAGAGCAAACGGCTGATGCTTCGCCAAGGGAAGAAGCGTGATGCGATCGAGGTCTGGCACTATCTTCAGGACCGAGCCAGTTCATTACCCCCCTCGTCCATCGGACGCGGTGCTGGTTCCGCTGTCCCAACTCAGAGAAACCGACGCGCGCTGACTTCGAGCGAGCATCTGCTGTGAAGAAGGTATTCACACTTACAGCCAACTACACAAACCAAGACCCACCTTCTTCGACCGCCGTTCGGCCGCATCAAGGCTTTCGCAGGCCAAGTCCTCAAGGTGTTACCGAGGTGCATGCATCGATTCTGGCCGCGTATCTTGGCCCGGACCCTTTAGCAGGTAAGTGTTTGTCACAAATTGCGAGTTCTCGGATCTTCGGCAATCTGCCCAACGATGTGCGGCAGATCGATATCCTTGAGCACCGTTTGTTGCGGCCAGGGCGCTGCGCGCAAATCGTCATCATCGATTGCCGCGAATGGGAGCAACATGGGTACGGTCATGCGAAGCTCTCGTCCGGACTGGTGCAACTCGCCCTGGTTTCCGAAGGCAGGCTGGACCGAGAGGCGGTTTTCTCCGACGGGTATTCCGATTACCTGTTGTGGCCACTGATCGAGCAGGAAGTTGTGAGCAGACTGACCGCCTGCGTCGCTCAGATCGCGCGGCGTTCTGCACCGCTATTCTTCTCAGCCGACCCCCTCGTTCAGAAGGCTTGCGATCTGCTGGTACAGCGTGTCGGTCAGCAGATCGCCCTCAGCGAACTGGTGCGCATAGCCGGGACCAACAAGACAACGCTCGTCAACCGCTTCGAGGCTGCCTTTGGCTGCGGGCCTATGACCTGGTTACGGCACTACCGGATGATGGAGGCTGCCGGCCGCTTGCGAAGCGGGCATGAAAGCGTGGCCGAGGTCGCTGAATCCTTAGGCTACGAAAACAGCAACAATTTCTCCACGGCGTTCAAAGCGATTCATGGGCTCTCGCCGCTGCGCTATCGCAAAATGGCGGCGCGCAGAGAAAGGTCTGCCTGAGGCAAAGGTGGGGATCGGAACAAACTGTTATACAGCCAGTGAAGACACGCGAAGATCACCTGATACTCAAGCGTTTACGCACTCCAGGCACTTTGCGACTTTCACAGCAACGGTCAGAATAGGAAGATAAGCATGTTGAACGCGGTCGCAGCGCATTTTCAAGGGCATGAACAGAGCTATTCGGACAAGAACTATGAGGTGGCGAGCGCGTTTTTCGGCGCCAAGTCCCTTCTTTTGGCCCAGCCAGGTGCTGCGCGCCCCAGTGACGACACGATCGCCAACGATCAAGGAACAGTACAGTTTCACCTCATTGGTCAGAAGACCGATGACCCGGCGTACAGCGGCATCATGAAAGAAAATCAGGACAACCTTCTGGCAATAGGAGGACTCATTCACGACTACATGCATACCCATCATCCTAAGGTTGATGCGGAAAAACTTGACATCAACACATGGACGAACGTTGTGGGCAACATTCCCGACCTTTCGATGGGAGGGCAAAAACAGAAAGGTTACTCAAACAAGTTTGCTGGGACCTCCGTCTCAGCCACGTTCCTCTCCTTGATCGCGAAGGCGATCGTCACTGACGGGGCGTCTCTGCTAACGGATTTCGAGTCCTTCCTCACTGAGATGGGCAACCTGACCTTCAGCGCCAACAGCAAGTCGCAGCAGTACAAGGCTCTGACATGCACCTACCAAAGCTACCTTCTCGATAACGGGGCAGGCGGATATTACGACTACGGAGCAATTGTTTTGCGAGAAGTCAAGTTCAATGAGTACTTCCTTGATCTAAAATATTCTTGCTCGTCGGCTCGGTACGTCAACGTCGACATAAGCTATAAAGAGGTTACCAATATCGTTCAGACTCGCCGGATCCGCAGCGGCGGCCCCGATTACAAAAACTTCCAGGAGATCGTGAATAAGAACGCCACCGAGCAGTTTATGAATGCCAAGAACTTCTTTAACGGTGGCTCGACCCCGCAGCAAGACATCACGCCCCAGGTCTGATTCTAATGATTGGTCTCGAAAGCAGCAGCGCACCAACCGACGGTGTCAATTCGAAGGAACCTCGCCAGCGTCATAGATCAGGTCCGGCTGACAGCGGTGCCGACGAACTCCGGCCCCGCTTCTATAAGAAACCAACTATGAAGGCCTGAATCTGTCAAACAAGGATACGCAGTCCACTATCGCGCAGGTTTTCGGCCGCTTCGGCCCGCCGAGCGACTCACCTTACTACCTGCGCGTCTTGCCCTGATCCGTATGCCAGACGTTACATTCAGCCAAAAGGAGCAGCACGCTCGTTGAATATGTGAATACCGCAGATTTCGTCAGCGGAGCGAAGTCGGTGGTGCGCTTTGTAGCGGGAAAGCCCATGCCCTATCATGAAGACTTCGCGAAGGCGGACGGATGGTCCGCAGCGGATGTCAGCGTCCGTCTCAACAATGCGGCAGGCCGGAAATTTCTCACTTTCTTGCGAAGATCGGGGGTGACCACGGTCATTCGGTATTACGCGAGTTCCGCGAGGCCAAAAACCATCACACCAGTGGAGGCCAAACTACTATCTGGGCACGGTTTCGGAATTCTGCCGATCTTCCAGGACAGCAGCCGCCATATTTCCAATTTCTCGAGCTCGATCGGCACTGCGAATGCAAAGAGTGCTATGGGGTTCGCAAATCGCGTCGGTCAGCCGAAAGATAGAGGCAGTACGATTCTTTTCGCCGTCGATGGGGACTATCCGGCTAAGCAGATCGATGGTCCTATCCTCGCGTACTTCCACGCGATTAAAGATGAGATCGACGGCACTTTCGCCATCGGCGCGTATGGTTGCGGTGCGGTGCTCTCAAAACTAATGGCGGAGGGATTGATCACGGTTCCATGGATATCTATGTCGCACCTGTTTCTTGGAACCGAGCAGTTCTTCTATTCCAACCGATGGTCGATGCGGCAGGTACCTCCAGAGGTTACCCATGGCCCCTCTGGGGTGGGCTATGATCGCAATATCGTTCGGGTTCCTCGGAGGGAGATCGGGGCCTTCCAAGTTGATGAGTCGGGCGAAGGCTCGCTGGCCTAGGCTGGCGAGACGGGCGGCTCGTAGACGCGGCAAGCTGAAAACGTTGTCGGATTTTATGTTCGCAGAGGTCTCCGACGTCAACGGCGAGTGTAAAGTTGTCGCGGAATCTCGCAAATCGTCTCTCCACGCGCTCGCCCGCTACAATCGAGCGGCGCGGCCGCCATCATCATCCCCGGAACTACTGCAGCGCCGTCGACCCACGCCCAACCGGCGGCCGAGATTGGGCACCAGTACCAGGCCGGCTATGAGGCCGAGGCCGCCCGCCGCTGGAGCTCAAAAATCTCGCGGCTCTCCCGGTAGTACCCCCGCGCAGAGAGCAGGTTGGCGGGTTTGCCGTTTTTCGGCCGTTCGGGTCAGGGTAGGTTCCATAGACAATTCGCCTTGCTGGATATCGTGTTGTCATATCGAGCGGCATCGTCGCACGCTCGTCAACTAAAGACAGCTAAAGGCTTGTGGTCATGGCCTTCCCATGCAGAACGGTGATCTGGAGGGGATGAGAATGCCTGAAACGATGCTCGCGGCGCTTGCCAACATTCGGACCGTTGAGGAAATGATCGTGGCCTTCCGGGGATCCTTCCGGGATGAACAGCATTGCCGGCGATTGCTGGAAATTAGGTGTGGCCAGAAGACAGAACCTGTCCGGCCCGTGGTTATAAGCGTTCGATCGCGCTTGCCGGCCGCGATACCCCGCTGCATTCGACCAAGCTGACCTTGCGTGTTTGGCTGAAGCCATGTGGCTGATGCTCCAGTCGGACAAGCGCTTGTCCTCGGTCCGGCTCGCCGAGATCCTTGTCTTTGGTTGATAAAGGCAGCGTGTCTGCGGGAACAGTTCGTGTTCCGGCTCCCTGTACTTTCGGGCTGCCAAAGGACTTTGCGAGCCAAGTTAGCTCGTTGCCGCAGGCAGTTGGCTTCTGGCGCGGCATCCTTCAACGCGGCATTGTCGAGCATGGTGTCGGCCAGAAGCCGCTCAGCCGCGTGTTCTCGTCCTCAAGAGCCTTCAGTCGCCGAGCCTCGGAGACATCCATCCCGCCAAAGCGGCCCTTCCATTGTGATCGCGGCGTCGCTGACCGCGTGCTTGCGGCACAGATCGCGAACCGACACTCCGTCCTCATGTTCCTTCAAATTCCGATGATCTCTTGAGAAAAGCGGCTACTTTTCATGTCCAAGTCCTCTCGACGGGCCAGAACGAACGTCAACCGGATTAGATCAGCGGGCAAGGTCACCATTTCGGCCATGAATACGCCAACCCGATTACATTGTTGGAAATAAGTAACTCGAGCGAAAACGTGCAATTTGCCTTCGCCACGTACCCTAATCGCGCAGAGATATCAATTTCCACATCCTGGAATTCAATGAAATGATTGTACAGTGGAAAACACGCCTTATACACCGCCTCCTTCAAAACGAAGAGGTCCCGCCGCTTGAGCAGATGTAGATCGTACATGCGTTGCTCGTTAGGGGTGGCAATCAATTCGATCAGGTTCTCCGGCAGAGGTTCATTAGGCTCAATGTCGATGCCGAGAGCCGCAATCCGTTTGGTCCCTGCAATGGCGGCGGCGGCTACGGTATCGTGGTGCGCCAAAGATCCGACGACGCCGGGTGGCCAGATCGGAACACCTGAGCGCGTCTTTAGGATCGGCAGTAGTGGGAATCCCAGTTGCCCAAGGAGTGTTCTGGCGACTACTCTTGCAGCACCGCTTTGGCGGCGAACTTTGGTAACAGCGCGTCCCAACGAGGTAACTTCGGAATCGTACAAGGTGGCTTCGTCGCCCGCTTCTATGGGACGGATGCCGACGAGGATGTTCTGTTGATCAATGGTGATAGTCTCCATTCTATCTGGTCCCCTTTGAGCTTTTCGGATGACAAGCTCAGCTCATGCAGCTTGGCCTTGAAGTTGCTCGACTCGGTCGTCGACCAGTAGAGGCGGCAGACCAAATATGCTTCCCATCTTTGGATCACCGAGCCAGAACTCTCCGACATTTGGGGATTGTCGCGATCCGAGACTGAACCTCGTCTGGGTGCCAGAATCTTCGGTGCAGTTCGCTAGGGATCTTTTTCAAGAACCCCGGTTAAAGGCGTAGAAATCGCTCGGGCCAGAGCCTTGCGGTTTTCCAGAACACTCATCATCGTCACGTGGTCGCCTACAATCGGTAGGGCAGTAATGGCGTCCGGACTCAAGACTCGGTCCCAGCCCCGCATAGGCGAACGTGCCGCTGGGCATAATGAACTCTTAGCTTGTCGTGCCCGAGAACTGAAGAGAGCCTCGGTGGCATAAAACTGATGTATCTCAACTGGCAGGGTTGGGACTTGGTACGCCTGCAGCGCCTCGTGAAACCGGGCGGTCCTTTCATACATCAAAACATCGTTATGGAGATTACGATCCAGAGGTATTGCCCCAATTTGCTGAGCCTTTTCGAGCAGCTGAGCGATTGAACTTTGTCTAGCAAATTGCTCCAACACTTCGAAGCTCTCATCATCTAAGGATTCAAAAGAATCCAGCACCACGTCTCGTACCATTTGTATGGGTGATATTTTTGTCAAGTTTGCAGGTAGCGTAACATCGATCAACGCGATGAAAGAGATAGCTTCATCGCGACCCAGTAAGAGCTGGGCTATGGCGTAAGCCAAGATTCCGCCTGATGAGTATCCAGCGAAACGATACGGACCCCGCGGCTGGATCTTTCTAATCGCCACGATGGTCTCCGCGGCTATCGCCTCAAGAGTTGGTGGACCAAGGTTATTGAAGGGGGGCCATGGCAGAGCGTAGACGGGACAGTCTACGTCCATTTCCTCCATCAACCTGAGGACGTAGGAACAATCGCCAAAACCTGTGGGGACAAAGAAGAGCGGTGGCTGCGATCCGCTTGCCTGTACGGAAATCACTCCAGGAGTCCTGGGCTGTGGCTCCAAATGAACCTTCGATGCAAATTCCTTCAGAACAGGGGCTCGGAAGAGGTCGGCGGCGCTAAAGTTCAGCCCAACATCTAATGCTCGACTGAGTAACTGCACCGCCAGGAGCGAGTGGCCGCCGAGTTCGAAGAAATTATCGTGGCGCCCGATGCGCTCGATCCCGAGCAGCTCCGCCCAAATCCCGGCCAGCAGCGTCTCGACCGCGCCCTGCGGCGCTTCATAGGCGGCGTGCGCATAGGCCTCGTCGGCCGGCGCCGGCAGCGCCTGGCGGTCGAGCTTGCCGTTCGGTGTCAGCGGCAGCCCATCCAGCCGCACGAAGGCCGACGGCACCATGTAGTCGGGCAGCC